>NZ_JBHUOR010000015.1:0-569 GCF_042686175.1 Kurthia populi
TCTCTCCTCGACTACCTGTGTCGGTTTGCGGTACGGGCACCTCTCACCTCGCTAGAGGCTTTTCTTGGCAGTGTGAAATCAGGAACTTCGCTCGAAGAGCTTCGCCATCACAGCTCAATGTTAGAGAGTGCGGATTTGCCTACACTCACACCTTACTGCTTGGACGCGCATAACCAACAGCGCGCTTACCCTATCCTACTGCGTCCCCCCATTACTCAAATGGTGAGGAGGTGGTACAGGAATATCAACCTGTTATCCATCGCCTACGCCTATCGGCCTCGGCTTAGGTCCCGACTAACCCTGAGCGGACGAGCCTTCCTCAGGAAACCTTAGTCATTCGGTGGATGGGATTCTCACCCATCTTTCGCTACTCATACCGGCATTCTCACTTCTAAACGCTCCACCAGTCCTTACGATCTGACTTCACAGCGATTAGAACGCTCTCCTACCACGGACATCTGAGATGTCCATCCACAGCTTCGGTGAATCGTTTAGCCCCGATACATTTTCGGCGCAGCGTCACTCGACCAGTGAGCTATTACGCACTCTTTAAATGATGGCTGCTTCTG
>NZ_JBHUOR010000016.1:0-16453 GCF_042686175.1 Kurthia populi
GGAGCACGCCATTAGTAAAGGTACGGTGCAGCGTATTATGCGTGACAATGCGTGGCAGTGTATCGTCAAAAAGAAAAAATATCGTCACAAGTCGGGCAAGTCCGCTATCATCGCAGAAAATAAGGTGAAGCGTACATTCATGGCCGAAAAACCGCGTCAAAAACTCGTTACCGATATTACGTACTTGCCTTTTGGAAACAAATTATTGTATCTTTCAACAATCATGGATGTATTCAACAGAGAAATTATTGCCTACACAATTGGTGATAAACAGGATATCGCTTTCGTGTTGGATACGTTAAACCAGGTAGAAGATCTGCCGTCAGGTTGTCTGCTTCACAGCGATCAAGGATCGGTGTATACGTCGCATGAATATCAACAAGCGGTCAAAGAAAAAGGCATTATCATGAGCATGTCCCGTAAAGGCACGCCCGCTGATAACGCCATCATTGAAACGTTTCACGCCAGTCTAAAGTGCGAAACGTTTTATCTTGAAGGGCTTTTGAGAACGACAAATGACGTTGTCGTTCAAACCGTTCAAGCATACATCAACTACGATAATCATACTCGAATTTTGGCAAAGTTAAACCACCTTTCTCCAGTTGAATATCGGAAAAAGATGGTTCAACAAGAATTTGACGGCGACTCCTAGGGGAATAGCATGAGTGGAAGACCCCGCAGTGAGCTTGCGAGCGAGGCGGCTTCCGCCATGCCCCAGGAAAGCGTCCGTCAAATTTAGCTGAAAGAACGTGTCTTTTTCTTTGTCTCACTTTCGTGGGTCAGTTCCAAGTGCGATTCCTTCTTTTCTTTTTGTGTGAGGGCTATCTTGGTTTCTTTAAAACGCTACCGAGACTTTTTAAAATGACGAGTAAAAAGGTTACGGCCCGCCATGTATCAGGGTCCTTCATCAGCTTTAAGACGCGTAAAAGGGGATGACTTTTCTTGAAAGCAGGAGCTTCTTGTTGCTGTTGTTTTATATCTGATAAGAAGGCCTTCGTTCGTTCACCGTCAATGGAGGCGCCAATTCCTGCTAATGCCTGTACAAGTAAAATTAAATTTTGTGCAGGTTGCTTTTGTACTTGGTCTACGACAACATGGGTTACTTCAGTGCGTGCTTTTAGTAAACTATCAACAGCATCGAGGCCACCCATTTTTTCGAGTTGTTGCACAATGGATAAGACTTTTTTGAGTGCTTCTTCATTATGTGCGAGCTCATGTAGTAGATTGGCTATTTGTGCATCTTCAATTTGTTGTAGCGTAGGTTGTTTTAATTCGATTTTTTGAAGTGGTTTTGCCATTAATGATCACCTCCAAGGTCTGTTAGGGACTCATAATCACTACGTCGCCATTTTCGTTCGACTTCAACACCCATTTGTGGATGACGTTTGCGATTGCGTTGATTATTTTTAGGTAGTGGATTTTCATGTTTATCATGCAAAACTTCCATACGTACTTTTGTTTGTTTAAAGGCAGGTGTGTTCGTAAATTTATCAAACCCAGCGCCTGTTAACATATTAACCGCATGCTCGTTATTACGTGTATGCATTGGTAAGAAAATTTCATTTTGCTGTACGCGTGTTGTCACTAGCGCGGGTACTTTTACGCTACCAAATGGTGAAACGAGTCTTACCATCGTGCCGCTTTCGATATGGCGTTCTTTTGCTAATTCTGGTGATACTTCAACAAATGTCACTGGAAGACGTGTATTAAGACCATTTGATTTTCGCGTCATATTCCCTTCATGAAATTGTTCGAGTAAGCGACCATTATTTAAATGTAAATCATACTGTGCGTCATATTTCACAGGTTCAATCCATTCGTGAATGGCCAGGCGTGCTTTTTTATCCGGGAAATTAAAGCCGTCTGTATAAAGAAGTGGTGTACTTGCACCGTCATTACTACCCCAGAAGAAGCTACCCCAATTTGCGAGTACATCATAATTGGCCTGTGCAAATAATGGCGTAAGCGAAGCCATTTCCGCAAAAATTTGGCTTGGATGAGTATAGTACCAATCCCCACCAAGCGCATTGGCAAGCTGTTGTGTAATCCACCAGTCATATTTTGCATTGTCCATTTCAGGAAGTGCTTGATATAAACGTTGCACACGGCGTTCGGTATTTGTGAAGGTTCCTTCTTTTTCAAGGGAAGGGACCCCTGGTAAAATGACATCTGCATAGCTCGCTGTTTTAGAAAAGGTAATGTCTTGCACAATTAAAAATGGTAATTTACTTAGTAACTCATGTGCTTGATTTAAATTGGCATCAACAAGTGCCATCTCTTCCCCGACAACATATAAGGCTTGAATCGTTCCTTTTTCAATCCCTTCCACCATTTCAATATGATTGAGCCCTGGCTGTGGTGAAATCTCAACACCATAGGCCGCTTCAAATTTTTTACGTGCCTCGTCATCCGCTACTTTTTGATAACCAGGGAGCTGATTTGGTAATGTGCCCATATCAGATGCGCCCTGTACATTATTGTGTCCGCGTAGTGGGTAGGCACCAGCACCATGGCGACGATAATTTCCTGTCACAAGTAATAAGTTAGAAATCGCTGCGCTCGACATACTACCGCCGACATTTTGTGTAATACCCATCCCCCATAAAATACATGTGCCATCCGCTTCGTGAATCATGCGTGCAGTTTCGATTAATTGAGCTTTAGAAATGCCCGTTACTTCTTCTACATACTCGAGTGTATAAGGTGTCAGGCTTTCGTAGTAGGCCTCAAAATCATTTACATTTTCTGTAATAAAGGCTTCATCATGCCATCCTTGGTCGATGATATATTTTGTGACGCCCATCAGCCACGCTTGGTCTGTGCCTTGTTTTGGATGTAAATAGACATCTGCACGCTCGGCCATTTCATTTTTTCGTAAATCAGCTACAATGAGTTTTTGACCAAAGAATTTATGTGCTCGTTTTACGCGAGAAGCAAGAACGGGGTGCGCTTCGGCTGAATTCGCACCAATAATGATGACAAGTCCTGCGGATGCAATATCATCAATTGTTCCCGCATCGCCGCCCATACCTACTGTTCGGAATAACCCCTCCGTTGCAGGTGTTTGACAATATCGTGAGCAGTTGTCAACATTATTTGTTTCGAGAATTTGACGTGTGAACTTTTGAATCACATAATTTTCTTCATTTGTAATCTTCGAAGATGAAATAACCCCGATTGCATCGCTACCAAATTGCTCTTTTGTACGACGTAGCCCTTCTGCTGCAAAAGCAATTGCTTCTTCCCAGCTCGCTTCAACAAAGTGGTCGCCTTTTCGAATAAGTGGGGTTTTTAAGCGTCCTTGATCATTAACGAAGTCATAGCCGAATTTGCCTTTGACGCAAGTCGAAATTTGATTCACTGGTCCGTGCTTTGGCTCGATTTTTAAAATTTTACGGTCCTTCGTCCATACTTCAAATGAGCAACCAACCCCGCAAAATGTACACACTGTTTTAGTACGCTTAATTTGATTTTTACGCATATTGGATTCAATATCAGAAAGTGCAAAAATTAAGCTATAAGGTGGCTCGACATCTTTTATGACATCAATCATTTTATTTAGTAACGGACGTTCAATGCTTGTTAAGTAACCTGCTTCATCAAGCATTGACTTCTCTTGTAACGCATTGCAAGGGCACACAGTGACACATTGTCCACAGCCAACACATGAGGAATCATTAATTTTCACACCTTCATCCCAAATAACAAGTGGCCGGCTACGTTCCCAATTAATCGACAACGTTTCGTTTACTTGCACGGTTTGACAGGCTTCTACACATTGTCCACAAGCAATGCATTGATTGGGGTCATAACGGTAAAATGGGTGAGAATTATCGACAACCCGTCCATCAATTTTTGGCTCGAACGGATATTTTTGTTCCTCAATGCCCATCATTTCAACCGTATTGTGTAGTTTACAATTGCCATTATTATTTTCACAAACTGTACAATACAGCTCATGATTACGTAGGAGACGATTCATCGCTTCTACACGTGCTTCTTCAGCTTTTTCTGATGTGCGCTCAATCACCATATTTGCCTCCACAGGTGTAGAGCAAGTTCGTACAAGCTGTCCATTTACCTCTGCAATACACGTATCACAAGTTTGCGGTGTACTAAGTGGAGGTGTGTAACAAACTTGTGGGTGTTCAAGTGCTAAATCATTCAATGTATCGACAATTGTTTTACCGGTCGATACAGTATAGTGCTCGCCATCTACTACAATTTGAATCTTCTCTAGCATAAAATCCCCCCTCAAAAAGTCGTATGGTTTCTAATTCCCTTTAGAATATCGACGTAAACGATGGTTTTTAGCACATAAAAAAGAACTTCTTACTTTTTTGCAAGAAGTTCTTTTTGATAAATATTAGTTTGTAACACCAACTGCATTCCAAGCTTCTGTCACTGCAGCTGCTTCTGTTGCACCGTATAAATCAGTAGCTGATTGGACAAGTGCTTTTTTCGCATCTACAAATTGAGAGTTTGTCGTTAAGTATTGTGTAAGCGCGCGGTAGTAAATTTTTTCGGCTTTTACTTTACCGATTTTTTGAATGGTATTGTAGGCTGCTTTGTTTGGAATCCCACTATTGATATGAACGCCACCCCAGTCGCCAGCTTTTGTATTCGGTAAGTTTTGATAGTTATTCATATGCGCTGGTTGATCATATTTCGCTGGGTCTGATAAGCTACGAAGCGCATCTCCTGCAATTTTAGGTGTGTAGATATCCTCGCCCATTAACCAGTCATCTGGATCTACAAAATAACCAAATACATCAGAGAACGATTCATTTAAAGCGCCCGGCTGATTTTCATAAACAAGATTTGACGATGTTTCGGTTACCGCGTGTGTTAATTCATGTGCGATAACATCTTTTGCACCAGAAAGTTCAGAGAATGTGACACCATCACCATCACCGTAAATCATATACTGACCCGTCCACGCAGCATTATTATAATTTTTATCAAAATGAACTACGGATTCTACTGCAGCACCCTTGCCATTATAACTATCACGATTATGTGTATTTAAGTAATAATCATATACTACATCTGCATAATAGTGCGCGTCCACTGCTGCACGTTGTGTTGTCGTGTTAAATAATGTTGACGTGCTTGTTACCACATTTCCACGAGTTTGTGTTGTTTTTGCATCATATGTGATAATTTTTCCGGTATGTGTTGTATCTGTTAAACTATAGCCACCACTAATTGCTGAAATATTAATTGTTTTAGTGTCACCTTTTGTTCCGATTCCAGTACCTGTCGCTTCGTGTAAAATATTTTTCTTAGCGAGCACCTTGCCTGTTTGTGCATCGACTTGAATTTGCCAACGTGAAGGTGTTGGCTGTAAATAAATAAGTTCAACATTATAAACTAATTTATTTTTGTCTGCATTAATACCTAACTCTGCTTTATTGACAATGTCATGTCCTTCTAAATTTTTAACAGATTTTTTTGTTTGGCCAATTGCTTTAAAAGCCTTGTTAACTGCTTTGGATTGAGAAATTTTTTTGCTGTTATTAAATGAGACTTTAGGTGCATTAATGTCGCCGTTAACAAGTACTACTTTTTCATTGTCATCTACATGCACTTTGACCACTTGATTGTCTGCATATACCGAGTCCACTTTCGGTTTTAGCGTATAATGCTTGTAGTTTAATTCATCTTTTTCTACATCGACTACTTGATATTGCTCATAATTTTCACTTGCTTTGTTGTTACCTGGTAACTGCTGCAGTAGCGCTTTAGCATCGGCTTTACTCGTAACTTCCATTTTTGAAAAAGCCTTGTGCTCAGATGCATCAATCGTTTTTGTTGTTTGTGCTTGTGCAATTGTCCCCGTTCCTAGAAGCATAAGAAGGGAAGCAGCAACACCGGTTTTTACGAACTGTTTGTACGTCATTTAAACAACTCCTCGAAAATTATTAGAATATTAAGAAAATGATATTCTTGAAAATAAATACTAAATATTTATTAAGGGTTTGTCTAGTGTATTTTTACATTTTACTAAAAATAATCCAATTTACTTGGTTGGAATTAATAAGCTAATATACATAATTTTGTTCTGAATACCTATTCATTTCGAGTCTATAGTATGGAAAAATGTATAAAAAAAGAAAGGATACTAAAAATGAAATTAGAGAAGTAAAGGGGGCGTATTTTCATGGGAATATGTTGATTATTATGGAATGGAGTATATAAAAAAGGCGAGGGAATAAATCCCTCGCCTTTTTATATACAGTTGTTATCGCTAACCAAAGAGAATCATAACATATTTTTGATTTTTAATACGTAAAATGGTTGTTTTACCTCAAAAAAATATTTAAAACAGCGAATTTATGACATTACGCAATAGGGATTGTACCGTCCTCATCATCGTGCATATCTCCAACGATTTCACTTAAAATGTCCTCCATTGTCACAAGGCCAACTGTTTTATTTTGTTCGTCCGATACGAGCGCCATATGTGTACGTGTCTTTTGCATTTTAACAAAAACATCTTTAATCGACGTCGTATTTTTAAAACGAGGAATTTTATGAATAAAGTTATCGACTGGACTTGTGCGTCCCGCAGCAATGTCCGTCATCATTTCTTTTGTATTGATAAAGCCGATAAAAGTACTTTGTTTGCTATCACGATCCGTTATCGGGTAGCGTGTATAGTCATATTCCTCAATTACTTTCACCATTTCTTCAAGTGATTGATGCTTTTCAAGCGTGACAATATTTGCACGTGGAATCATAATCTCTTGTAGTTGTCGCCCATCAAATGCGAAAATATTTTCTAAATAGGCAAGCTCTGTTTGATTGATTTCGCCACCTTCATAACTTTGTGTGACGATTAATTTTAATTCTTCCTCTGAATAAACCGTATCATGACCTGCAGGCTTCACACCAAATGATTTTAATAGTAAGCGAGATGAACCATTTAATACTTTGATAAATGGACTCGAAACTTTACCAAACCAATACAATGGTGGAGCAAGTAACAGAGTCATGCGCTCTGCATATTGAATTGCGAGTGTTTTCGGTGCTAGTTCACCGAATACAACGTGCAGGAATGTGACAACACTTAATGCGATAACATATGACAGTGTTGTTGCAAGCGCAGCAGGAACTTCAAAGTGTACAAATAGCGGGTGAAGCATTTTTTCAACGGCTGGTTCACCAAGCGCCCCTAAAATTAACGCTGTTAACGTAATACCGAGTTGACACGCAGATAAATAATAATCTAAATCCTGCGCTACTTTTTTTGCAGTAATGGCTTTTTTATTGCCTTCTGAAATTAACTGATCGAGTCGTGAAATTCGCACTTTTAAAA
Source organism: Kurthia populi (assembly GCF_042686175.1). Lineage (NCBI taxonomy): Bacteria > Bacillati > Bacillota > Bacilli > Caryophanales > Caryophanaceae > Kurthia > Kurthia populi. Next base: position 7,322 of record NZ_JBHUOR010000016.1, read on the forward strand.
TCGCAAACTCTGCGCCTACGAAAAATGCGGTTAAGATGATAAATACGACAATCAGTATTAAGCTAATGATAATTGAACTGTCCAATTAGTCGGCTAGTCAAACTAGCCTTTTCACCTCCGAGATGATTAAGATTGTTCGTCTGTTTGTTCTAATTTATATTGGTGGAATGTGACTTCACGAATTTGATAATTGTCCATTTCAGAAACTGTCCAAATATGGTTTCCTTGTTTGAACTGATCTCCAACGTGCAGGACATCAACGTTTTTGTGCTGAAGCCAACCGCCAATTGTATCAATATCTTCGCTATCGTCAAACTCTAGGCCAAAACGTTCTTCTAGTTCGACCAGTAGTACACGACCATTAATTAAATAATCTTGTGCACCTAATGGACGGATATCATCGACTTCATCATCATCAAACTCATCGCGAATTTCGCCGACAAGTTCTTCTAAAATATCCTCCATTGTTAAAATACCAGCTGTACCACCATATTCGTCAATGACAATGGTCATATGCACTTTTTGCTTTTGCATTTTTAATAAGGCATCTTGTAGCGGGGTAGTTTCAACAATAAAAGGAACATCACGTACATATTGTTCAAGCGCTTCTTCACGATTTGTGACGATATGATTTAGCATTTTCTTGGCATTTACAACCCCAATAATCAAGTCTTTATCGCCATCTTTCGTGATTGGATAGCGCGTATAATTATGTTCATCTAAAATTTGGATAATCTCAGCGTAGCCCATTTCTTTATCGATTGTGATTAAATCTGTACGCGGTACCATAATATCGCTTGCGACGCGTTCATCAAATGAAAATACGTTCTCCAAGTATTGAAGTTCTGTCTGATCAATTTGGCCGCCCTGGAAGCTTTGTGCCATAATAATTTTAAGCTCTTCTTCTGAATAAGCTTGCTCATGACCAGCAGGTTGAACCCCAAACATACGTAAAATCAAGCGAGATGCGCCATTTAAGGCTTTAATAAATGGTTTCATAATTTTACCGAACCAATAAAGTGGTCCAGAAAGTTTTAATGAAAGTTTTTCAGCAAATTGAATTGCTAATGTTTTTGGTGCCATTTCACCAATTACGACGTGCAAGTAACTGACAATCGCTAATGCTAAAATATACGAAATTACATAAATTAAAACGTCTGGCACATGGACCCATTTTAAAAGAGGTTTCATCAATTCCTGCACGTAAGGCTTTGTAAAAGCACCTAGTCCGATTGATGTGACCGTAATCCCTAGTTGACAGGCGGATAAGTAATAGTCGAGGTCTGTTACAACTTTTTTTGCCACGATGGCCTGTTTATTACCATCTGCAATGAGTTGATCTAGTCTCGATGTTCGAATTTTTACAACAGCAAACTCCGACGCTACGAAGAATGCTGTAGCAGCAAGTAAAACGATTAATAAAATAATATTGGCTATTCCGGTTATGTCCAATCAGTTCCCTCAGCAATGAGGGATTCACCTCCAAATAATTTGAATTTTTAAAAAATAGTGAACAGCTCACATGTCGCTTTTATGGAAAGCGTGGCAGTGAATACAGTCACAATAATTGGGCTATAAGAAAATTATACGGAAAAGGTTATTTTGTCGCAATTATTTCATGTGAAATAGCAAAAAAATGTTTAAGAAAGTCTGAGGATATCGCCATATTTACAAAGAAAATATATGCTTTTAAAGCAAAATAGTTGCAAAATGACACTTTTTTTTCGTGACAGTAAAGGAGTTTCTTTATAAGATGCCGAACAACATAAGAAAAGGAGGTATGCATGATGACAAATCCATTTCAGTGGGAGCATCCAAAAGCTATGGATTACAATGACACAATTCGCCGTCGAATTATCGGCTACGATTTGATTTTTGAGCTAATGAAGGACTTAATTGATGCATCAATAGAGCAGCCAGAGCATATTACGATTGTTGGTGCAGGAGGAGGGCAGGAGTTAAGTACGTTATTGCCCTTATTACCAGCCGCGCATTTCAAAGCAATTGACCCGTCGAGTACAATGCTCGCGCTAGCTGAACAGCGACTGGTTGCCGAGGAATTGAGTGGGGATGTTGCGTATATTGAAGAGGAGTTAATAGCGATGAAGCTTGAGCCTGCTGATTTGGTGACATGTCATCTTGTCCTCCATTTTTTACCGACAGTGGCATTAAAAAAAGCATTACTTCATGAGATTGCCATGCATGTTAAAGTAGGTGGGACAGTTTATTTATCAAGTATCAATGGCGATTTAGAGGATGCAGCATTCCAACAAACGCTAACAGCTTGGGGGAAGGCGATGATTCGTAATGGGGTGAAAGAACACCAATGGCAGGCCTTTCGCGCATCGTTTGGTGATACACTAATGCCTATTTCAACAACGGAGTTACTTAAATTATGCGATGAAGAGGGCTTGCAGATTCGTCATGCATATTTTCGTGCCTATCATATTGAAGCATTTTGTTTAGAGAGGGTGAAGTAAGTGGGACGTTTAAGTAAATGGCGAGATGATTATATTGTCTGGCATGCCAATAGAGCACAATTACCGACATATTTTGAAGGGGAGCATTGTACGCAAAAAATTTGCTTTAGTGGACGCGTTCAAAATGTAGGCTTTCGTCTGGAACTTGCGACGCTTGCGAAGCGGTTACCACTCACTGGTACGGTGTATAATTTAGAAAATGGTGATGTAGAAGCGATTTTACAAGGGCCATCAACAGCGATTCATTATGTGATTGCACATATGCATCAGCTGAAACGTGCAAAAGTAAAAAAAATTACTTCTTACGAATTGTCACCGATTGCTGCTACTAAATTTGATATTACTCCCTCATAAAAGAGAGGGAGTTTTTTTCTGTTTAAAAGAGGGAAAAATGATAAAAATATGATGAATGGAGGGTGCATGATGGAAATTCTAGTACAACGAAAATCATTAGGGCGTTCGCGGAAACTAGAGCAGATGACGTATGAATTACCTGAAAAACCGCATACCTTACGCGAGCTTTTAACGATGCTCGTTCAAATAGAAGTATCAGCCTATAGTGAAGGAACACCACTACTTACCTTTATTACAGAGGACCAGCAACAAGACCTTAAAGCGACGGGATATGTTAAGTTTTTACCAGTTGCTGAACGCCCAGATGTAGACAACGCTCAAGCAATTGATACCATGCTACAAGCTTTTGAGGATGGCCTATTTAAAGTTTTACAAGGTAGCGATGTGTATAGCGCATTGGATGAAGAGATTCAGTGGAGCACAGAGCCCTGGACATTTATAAAATTAACTTTTTTAGCGGGAAGGTAGGAGCTGTATGGACAAGTGGCTAGTGATGGAGGAACAACTAAGAGATAGTGGGAATGTACAGTATTATGAGCTAGAAATTAGTTTTCGTAAGCTTGAAATTGAATCATTTGATGAATTACTCACTGGACGATTTTCGAAAATGCTAGAAGGTATGTTAGATAAAGCACGTTTTACAATCATGCAGCAAATCATGCAGCTATTACAAAAGTTACCGTATCAAAAAGGGCATATGCGTAGATCTTTCCGCGCGCCGAATAATCCGATGCTACATAATCATGCCATTATCGAAGTGATTCGGCTATTACTAGCAGGCTATGCCGTCAATATGAAAGGTGTCTATGAATCAACAGCGCGTATGACGTATGATAATGGGGCGAAATGTTATGTTAATGCGGATAATGAAATTTTAGCGCCAGCTGGAATATATAAGTATGCCCTTGCGTTACTTTTAGATGAAGAAGATGAGGAGACGATTGCCTTTGTCGAGGATGTTTTATGGAAAAACGGGGCACATCTTTTATTTGACTATGCGTTGATTCAGGCGATTATGATGTCTGAGAATGAGGAAATGTACAAGCTTCTGGCGAATGTATTCAAGGCTGCTCAAAATCAAGAAGGTGTACGTCAAGCCATCGTTGAAAATATTGATTCAGGCACATTTAAAGCACAATGCTTTTTCACAAAATTACTAGTAGAGAATGATTTTGTACGTTTTTCATCGGTTATCCGTGCAGTAGATGTGTGGTTTGGATTTGGCTATGAGGCGAAGGATAAGAAAAAGGTACAGCATATTTTAGAGTTTGTTTTAAAAGGGCTTAAAGAAGGGGAAGAAGTATTGCTTGAAAGTGATAATGCGCAGGAAGTGTATGTCGGACTATGGCTGATGGCTAGTCAAGATGTAGAGCTCGTTTTAAAACGTCTACCTTCATTATTAAAGCAGGCACCTCATATCCAGTATGTCACACTTTATGCGCTAAGTCAGTTAGGGATGCACCATGAGCTTGGTGAGCGTTTATATGATTATTTACTTGAAGCGGACACACTGCAAGCGTTTGCTCTTGCTTACCCGATGGTGGTAGGGGAATTACCGTATTTTAGTCGCTACTACAATTTCGACGCTACCAACCGATTGACAAGCTATCATGAAAATCATCCATGGCTCATGCGCCGCTCAAAAGAGCTTTTAGCAAAACTAGAATTAGTAGAACAACAAATTAATGGAGAAGATTGGGTGAGTGACCATGCACCGTTTCCATTTTTAGCTGTCCAATTAAATAAAGGAAAGCTCCGTCGTTTAAAGACCGCACTCTTTATTACCTTGAAAGATGATGTGGCGCTTGAAGAAGTTGCGGCACAGGTTCCCAAATGGGCTGTAGATGACCGTGCTTATTTTTATCATATTGTTACAGTCTACAAGCCAAACCTTTCGTTTATTTTACAAGCTTTAAAAGACCGTAGCAGTGCAACGCGTGAAGATGCGCTTGATATGCTCGATGCATATGCCTTTCCACTTGTGGAATTTGCAGATGCAGCGGAAACGCTTTTAAAACAAAAGTCTGGCACGATGCGTCAGGCAGTGATTAAGCTACTCAAAAAACAGCCACTTGAAGACATTAAGCGCTATGCAAGTCATTTATTAACGAATAAAAATGAAATGATTCGCTTAGGCGCACTGGAGTTACTTGTTGAAATAAAAGATGATATTCAAGTAGGGCCATTTATTGCACAGCTACCAGAGCCAACTGAAAAGGAGCAACATTTCCTGTCACTGCTTGAAGAGGAGACTGTAGAAGAAGCTGAGCTACCACCAATTGTCTTTAGCTTTGAATTTGATAAGTCCGTTCCATTTACATTAAAGCAGTTTGCTCACTATGATCTTAAAAAATTACGCGAAAAATTTGGTCACCTACAACAAGTGATTGAGCAGTATGCAAATGAGACGTATGAGGTAGAAATGTATACAGGAACGACTGAAACGAGGCTCATTGGCAATAATTTAACGCGTGAACACGGGCAGGATTATGATTTTTATTCTATCGATGGCTTACCGCTTGCAGAAGTTTGGACGACAGCGCTAAAGGATAGTCAATTGACATCAACAGATTTATATATTTATTACACATTCCAAGCAATTGCACGTAACTTCCACTTTGCCCGAAATACGGAAGATATCGCCTTTAATGAACAATTTTTAGCTGGCTTAGACCCTGAGAGTGCTTTTCGTGAGCTACGACAAGGACTCTATATGCAGCAAATTAGTACGCTACTAGAATTTAGTGTGCAGCGTGGTGAGGGACCACTTCAAAAAGAGCTACGGGCACATTTTGATGCACCGATTCCGTTTTCGACATTTGCCAATGGCTTAGTGCTAGATTATATTACACAGGCAAAAGGTAGCGATTTTGTTAATACCTATTATGAGGGAAGTTTGTCAAAGAGCCGAGAAGTGACCTTTATTCGAAGTCTTATTGCTGCGGTTGATCGACAACTTTATTATGGAAGAGAGCTTGCACAATTACTTTATACAAATCAGCAGTTAGACGAAGCACCAGAAATGGCATTTGAACATCTCTCGCAGCATAATTTCCTTTTCGCGCATGAGTTGGATATGGTTCTTCCCGCACATTTACGCTATTTTATCAAGCACAAGTATTACCGTCTGTTGGACCTCGAGTATTCTAAAAAGGAAATTGCTGTGAGTAAAAAAGCGGATGAGGTGCGCGCTTGTGTACATGAGATAAGCGCGGATGTAATCGCTGGAGAAATTGCACGCGGTGATTTGGAAGCGCCTTTAACAGGGTTAGTGTCATCTCTTGGCAGGATTTATGGTATCGATTACTTTGTAGCTATTCTAACGGCATTAGGTGATGAAAAGTTAAGTCGTAACTATGTTTATTCAGCAAGTGTTCGAAAGGATAGCTTGTCGATGTTACTAGAGAAGACACAACCAGATACAGAAGAGGCAAAGGAATATGTTTTTAAAGCACTGGAAAAAGCGCAGTTTACAGATGAACGATTAATTGAGGCAATGCTTTATAATACGACATGGCTTCCACTCCTTAGTGAATTTGTCGGCTGGAAAGGGCTCGCGAATGTTGCCTGGTATTTTGTGGCGCATACATCAGAGTATTCGGATGAATTTGAAAAGGCTCACATGAAAGAATATAGTGCCATTGAGGCGGATGAATTTGAAGATGGCGCATTTGATCGGCATTGGTTTTTAACAGCTTATGATGAAATTGGACCTGAGCGCTTTGCGATTGTTTATGAGGCCGCAAAATATAGTGCATCTGGTGGGAATCATCGTCGAGCACAAATGTATGCGAAAGCGACACTTGGTGAATTAGGTGGTGAAGAACTACGTAGTGAAATTGAAGCGAAGCGTAATAAAGATAAACTACGTGCCTATAGTCTGTTACCGGTTGATAAAGAACAGGTGACAGAACGTTATATGTATTTCCAAAAATTTGCGAAGGAAAGTAAAAAATTTGGTGCACAGCGTCGTGCAAGCGAGACGAAAGCTGCACAAATGGCTATTGCTAATTTAGCACAGCAAGTTGGTAGGGGGAATGTGAAGCAATTCATGTGGGAGATGGAGCTGTCTCAGTGGTTAACAAAAATTCAACCGTACTTCGAGCCAGTGGAAGTAGAAGATGTGACGCTACAGCTTGTACGAGAGGGCGAAAAAGTTGCGCTACAAGTTAGTAAACAAGATAAATTACTCAAAAATGTACCAGCGAGACTTAAAAAGCATCCGATTGTAATGGAAATTCAGGAAGCAAAAAAGGAAGCAACGGAGCAATATCGACGTGCGCGTAGCGAGCTAGAAGAAGCAATGTGTGAAGAAGCGGTCTTTGATAGTGACATCGTGAAGAAATTACTTCAGCATTCTTTATTACGGGAATTATTGACGCAACTTGTTTGGAAACAGGGGGAGCAGTTCTTCTATTTGACGGATGATTTTTATTCTGTCGAGCATAAGCAACTCCCAATTAGCGGACAAATCATGATTGCGCATCCAGCCCATTTTTACGCGGCTAAAAACTGGAGACAGTGGCAACATTTCGTTTATAACGAAGAATGGCAACAACCATTTAAACAGCTATTCCGTGAGTTTTATGTAGCGACTGCAGATGAGCTTGAGCAGATGAAAACAACACGTTTTGAAGGCCATCAAATCCAGCCGAAAAAAGCTGTTGCGCTTCTCCGTGAACGTAAATGGGAAATAGGGTACTATGAGCCGGTTCGTCAAATTTCTTATGCGTATAATGTAGTAACTTATTTGGATTTCACATATGATGACTATACGCCAGCAGATGTTGAAGCCCCTACAATTGGCACGGTTTATTTTGCAGAGCGTATGACAGGTAATGGTAAGAAAATCGAGTCGCTTTCGCCGGTTTATTTCAGTGAAATGATGCGTGATTTGGATTTAGTAGCGAGTGTAGCACATGTGGGTGAAGTGGACCCTGAGGCAAGTCATTCAACGGTTGAAATGCGTGCAGTAATTGCAGAGGAGGTTGCTTTATTATTTGGCTTTGACCATATTACAGTAAAATCGCCACATGTATTGATTGATGGCCAACTAGGTAGCTATAGTCTCCATCTTGGAAGTGGTCATGTACATCAGCAGGGTGGCACGATGATTCCAATTGCGACCATTCCATCGCAGCATCGCGGACGTGTCTTTTTACCGTTTGTTGATGAGGACCCGAAAACAGCAGAGATTATGGCGAAGCTCTTACTTTTTGCACAAGATGATCAAATCAATGACCCAAAAATTAGACAGTATATCACACAGTGAATATGTAAAAAATAGGGTATACTGTAAATAATACTATTTTTTTCGCTAAGTAGAGGTGACAGACGTGTTGCATCATATTGAAATAAATGTCTCAAATTTAAAAGAAGCCTTATCTTTTTGGCAATGGTTTTTAGCAGATTTAGGCTATGAGCTGTATCAAACATGGGAAGATGGCCAAAGTTGGAAATACGGGGAAACCTACCTCGTATTTGCGCAAACGCAGCCACAATTTCTAGATGCACCTTATCACCGAGGTCAAGTGGGGCTTAATCATTTAGCATTTCATGCAAAATCTCGAGCGCATGTAGATGATATGACAATAAAATTGCGTGCAAGAGGCGCGACAATTTTATATGAAGATCGTCATCCATATGCTGGAGGACCTGCTTATTATGCAGTGTTTTTTGAGGGACCTGATCGTATGAAGTTGGAGCTTGTCGCACCAGAAGGAGAGTTGTTAGAGTATGATTAATACATTAATAGAGCATCAACGCCTATCAATAACATTTGCAGAAACATTACAGCGTTTATCAGAGGATGATTGGCGCAGGAAGATTGCACCTGATAAATGGAGCATTGCAGAGATTATGGGTCATTTTCGTTTTTGGGATGCATTTTTATTAACGAAGCGTGTGCCATTCTTTTTCACGACACAGCAGTTTGAGCCGTCGCCAAATGTAGATTTAATCAATGAACAATCAGCGGCATATGCGCGTGTAACGGAAAAAGATAAAGTACTGGCAGAATTTATTATTCATCGTCAACAAATTGTCGAGCAGTTACTTCAATTTTCACCACAGCAGTGGGAAAAGATGCTTAAAATCGGTGATACAGAATTAACGGTTTTACACTATTTTATCATTTCTTCGCAGAATACCCCTCCCTCAAGGAACGTAGTGAGTAGGGAGGGGATGAATGCGAACCCAATGATTCTGCCAGTACTAATTTGTTGAAAAGAACATCTGTTCCTATTATACTATTCAAAAAAAGGAGGTGTCTGTCATGCCACATCAAGCGTATAAATTC
>NZ_JBHUOR010000017.1:0-48527 GCF_042686175.1 Kurthia populi
GCGATTTTTCATGGATTTGGGCAACTAAATCGAGAAAGAGCTCCTGAAACACTTCTGTTGGAATTTGATTCAATCGGCGTCCCAGTTGAGAAAAGCTAATCGATTTTAAATTCGTTGCTTTTTGAAGATCGTCAGAAAACAAGGTCTCACTAACTGCACGCAGACTCTCGGTTTCATTGAGCTGCGCGAATACGAATAATTTCAAGAATGAAGCGATGTGTAGCTTCTTTGTATAGTAATTTAATTGATAGGCTTCCACCAATTCCTCAATCTTTTTAGAGGAAATCGGTGAAAACCATTGTTCAAATGATGTTTTTCGTGTAAACTTATCCATGCTTATGTCCTTTATTTTGGATTTNAAATTTTATTTTCCATATACATTTGATGGGAAATTAACAAAAATATAGAAAAAGCCCCTCGTCCAAAAACGAGGGGCTTAATACACTTAATTAGTCATGTAATTTAAGTGATTTGTTTGAAGCTGCGTGTAATTCTTTGAATAATTCTGGGTTGTCGATTAGTTTTTGACCGTATGAAGGAATCATTTCTTTGATTTTTGGTTCCCATTCTGGCATTTGTTCTGGGAAACATTTGCTCATAACGTCAAGCATAACTTTAACAGCTGTAGAAGCACCTGGAGATGCACCTAGTAATGCTGCAACTGAACCGCCTGCGCCAGTGATTACTTCTGTACCGAATTGAAGCGTACCTTTACCGCCTTTTTCAGTATCTTTAATTACTTGTACACGTTGACCTGCAACTACGATTTCCCATTCAGAATCTTTTGCTTCTGGAACGAATTTACGTAATTCATCTACGCGTTGTTCTTTGTTTAACATAACTTGTTGTACTAAATATTTAGTTAAGCCCATTTCTTTCGCGCCACAAGCAAGTAAAGTTAAGATATTATTTGGTTTAACTGAGTTAATTAAATCCATGTTAGAACCTGTTTTTAAGAACTTAGGTGAGAATCCACCGAAAGGTCCGAATAGCAACGATTTTTTACCGTCGATGTAACGAGTATCTAAGTGAGGTACTGACATTGGAGGAGCACCTACTTCAGCTGTGCTGTAAACTTTACCATGATGTTGATCGATAACTTCTTGGTTGTTACATACTAACCAAAGACCACTTACTGGGAAACCACCAACATGTTTGCTTTCAGGAATACCTGTTTTTTGTAATAGGTGTAAGCTACCGCCACCAGCGCCTAAGAATACGAATTTAGATGTTACATATTCTAGTTTACCATCTGCAGTTTTTACTTTAACTTCCCAAAGACCATCAGCATTTTGCTTAACGTCTTGAACTGTAGCGTTATAAGTTGCTTCAACGCCTGGTTGTTTTTCGAAGCTATCCATTAAAATACGAGTTAATGAACCGAAGTTTACGTCAGTACCTGATTCGATGCGAGTTGCAGCGATTGGGCTTTGGCTAGTACGGCCATTCATAATTAATGGGAACCATTCTTTTAATGTTTCTGGGTCTTCAGAGAACTCCATACCTTCAAATAGGTGGTTGTCTTTAAGAGCAGCGAAACGTTTTTTCAAGAATTCAACTTTATCAGCGCCTTGTACCATACTGATGTGTGGGATTGGCATGATGAATTCTGTTGGGTCAGCAATACGACCTTGATCTACTAAATAAGACCAGAATTGACGAGAAAGTTGGAATTGTTCGTTTACATTGATTGCTTTTGTTGTATCAATTACACCGTCTTTTTCAGGAGTGTAGTTAAGTTCACATAAAGCTGAGTGACCTGTACCCGCGTTGTTCCATTCGTTTGAGCTTTCAAGACCTGGTTTGTCTAACTTTTCAAATACTTTGATTTTCCAATCAGGTGCTAATTCTTTAAGAAGAGTACCTAATGTCGCACTCATGATACCAGCACCAACTAAGATAACGTCTGTTGTAGTTTGTTTGTTACTCATGTTTACCTTCCTTATACCATAAGATTTGCAGAAAGGATGTTGGCGAGCTATCCATGTTACCGCAACAAGCTAGCCAAAGCGCGACTCAGTCACACACCATTTCTGTATCAATAATTTACCTTACTACAGTGTATCATAATTATTTATTGATTAAAATAAATTGTACGATACCCGGTTTATACACTATTTAACCTAGCAAAAAGTGAGAAATTCGTGCATTTTTTGTACTTTCTAAAAACAGTTAATCATTTAATACGTACGATTTCTACCTATTAAATGACCAAATCCCCTAATCTATTACGTAAAGAGATGACAATCTATCCAACACTTTATTTAACTAGAACGTTAAAATTAAAGCGCTTTCTATCTATTATAGCTTAAGTCGATGCTGAAGTGGCACAAAAAGCTTAGTGTTTGCTTACCGTACATATAAAAACAGCGAACTGCTAAAAAGTCCGCTGTTTTTTATGCTTCGATGCGCTCTAAGAAATATTTTAAAATACGCGCCGTAAGACCCCAAATAACATAATCATTGTATTCAAAAAACCATTCATCAATCGCGCGAGCACGCCATTCGTAGTCTTCGCCCTTCATGATTTTATCAAAGGGGAACCCCTCGCTTGGCGTTGGTTTCATCATCACATGGTGAAGCTCTGGGTCACATTCAAGTAGCCAATTAAGTGGCACGATGAAAACTTCTGCGACCTCATCCCGATTGAATGTATTCACTTCACGTATATCCACCTTCGCAACAAATGGATAAATGACAAAGGTCGGCGAAATAATGAGTGGGCTAAGCTCTGATAATACGTCTACCGATGATGGCGGTACACTTAATTCCTCATATAATTCACGCAGTGCCGCCTCTTCTGGATTGGCATCTGTCGGGTCGATTTTACCACCTGGAAAGCTAATATCCCCCGGTTGCTTACGCATAGTGAGTGAGCGTACCTCAAACAATACATGCAGCTCGTCATTCACTTCAACGAGTGGCACGACAACGGCTGAGCGAAAGGCTGAGTCTTCCCCAATAAATGCCGGCTGAGTCTGTTGAAGCTGGGTTTTAATCGTCGTCAAATTCATATATGTCCCTCTTCTCGATATCATAATTATTCTTATCATAACATCAAGATATTAGACAATGTTACTTTTTAAGCATGGCTTCGATTTCTGTATAGCCTTTTTCCTTCGCATAATCGAGTGCCGTTTTGTCGTTATTATCACGTAGCTCGGTATTGGCATCATGTTTTAACAGCTCTGCGACAATATCTTGGTAAAGCGGGGAGCCATCTGTCAGCGCTACTGCTTCAATGAGTGCTGTATAGCCAAAGTTATTTTGATGGTTAATATCGGCACGTCCATCCTCAAGTAATTGCTTCACATTCTCAAGATGCCCCTTCTCAGCAGCAGGGATAAGTGCATTGCCACCATAGCGATTGACAACCGTTTGATCTGGCTCACGATGCGCTAGCATATACGCCAAAATCTCGGTCTTGCCCTGTGCGCCTGCGTATAAATACGGGCTATCCTGAATGGCATCTTGCTTATTAATATCTGCGCCGGCATCGATGAGTGCCTTCGCGATGGCGACATTATTTTGATGCGTCGCAATAAGGAGCGGTGTTTCTCCCTTATCATTTTGGATATCAACCTCGGTAGATTGCGCTAAGAGCTCATGTACTTGCTGTTCATTTTGCTGGTCTACTGCTTCAATAAGTGACATTGTGTTGTCTCCCTTCTGTTGTTGGCACGCGACTAAAAAACATACGGCAATAAGGACTATCCATTTTTTCATATGTATCTATACCCACTTTTGTATATTAAAAAAAGAGCCCCCGAAGTGGACTCCAAAATGATTATTTATTTAAATCTTGATATTGAGTTTGGTACGTACCGCCATCTGATACTTGTGAGTGGTAAAGTGCTTTTACCGCAAGATGACGTTCTAATCCCATATCTTTCATCAATGATTTTAATTCTTTTTGTAATTCAGGGTGTTTCTTTACTAATTGATTCATCTGATGTGCATCGTATTTCATGTTCTATACCTCCTTGGTTGAACCATTCTAGCGTACACCTATTTGAGTAATTCATCAATCCACTGCTGCACTTTTAAGCCTTCTTCAAAGGTCACCACAAAGCCGTCATTTGCGACTGCTTCTAGTAACTGCTTTTCGGCACCAAGCTCAAGCTGTACTTCAGGCGCATCTGCCTCACTTACCAATACATCGCCCCAGTTACGTAATGTCAGCATTTTTTTCGTACCAAAGATTTTATAATCAATGCGCTCAATTTGCGCTGCACCCGACATGCCATTGATGACAACTGGAATCCCCGCATCCGTTTTCGCAAGAGCTGCAACACTTGTCTCACAACGTGTGCTGTCCTTTGGATAGGTCGTATCATGCGCAATGATGTTGATGCCACCGAATAAGTGGTTTGTCAGCTGTAGATAATGCGTGAAAATCTCACGAATAAAGCCACCCTGCTCACGCGTCGCAATCCATGGATTTTGCTGCCAAGGACGTGGCCAGTGCGGGAAATGCGTATGAAGCTCAATACGCGTAACTTCACCAAGCTCCTGTGCCTCTAAAATATCACGTATCTTTTGAACAGCAGCGCCGTACATAAGCGGAAAATTCATCGCAGATTTTACGCCTGCTGCCTGAACTGCCGCAACCATTTTTTCACCGTCTGATGCATCATGTGCAAGCGGCTTTTCTGATAAAATATGCAAACCACGCGCAGCGATTTTCTCCGCGAGCGGTGCATGGCTTACTGGCGGTGTGCCGATATAAACCCAGTCCGGTGTGAGATCGAGTAGTGCTTCAAGTGACGCTGCTATTGGTAAATTATATGTTGCCGCAAGTTTCTCCATACGCGCTGTATTTTCATCAAAAATCCCGACGATGTCATATGTACCAAGCTTCAGCGCCTGATTAATAATGCGCTCCCCTACGACGCCGGTACCGATTAGTGCAAGTGTAGTCATGAAATTCTCCTCTCTTTGTTACTAGGATTATAACGGAAATTCGAAAGCACGCCTATTATTCTATATAATGGAGGTCACTAGATTGAAAAAGGAGCATGGATAATGATTCAAACAGCGCAATTAACAGAGATGCCCCTAGCAGGGATGTATGAGGAAAAAGTTTATGAGGGTCCGCACGAAAATGATACATGGACATGGGTAAAATTTGAGGATGAATTTTATAATGATACCTATGGTCAGTTCAGAGGAAAACCAGTTGCGACAGCTCTATCGCCGAATAACGATTACTGCTATGTGCTAACAGATATCCTGCTCTACGAAATCAATCGTCAAAATCCTGACAGCTATGCTATCTGTGACTATTACTCCTTTGGTGGGACAATGCGTGATATTACACTGACACCTGAAGGTATATTACTCATTGCAAGTTACTATCAAATTTACACACTAGAAAAGCCCTTATGTGACATAGAAGGCGATGTATATAACGTAGTACAATCCATTTCTAGCACGCTTAATGGCGAGGTAGATTACATCCAATTTAAATATTGGGACAAGCATCTTCTTCATATTGAAGCAGTTAACTTTTATTCAATTGAAAAAAAGGTTTTCCTTACGTATGATGCTGAAACGAAAATGCTAGCCTATGTACTGATGCCGAAACGGGAAGATAATCTATGACTACGAAACAATACCTTCGTTCACGTATAAAGTGGATTTTACTGTACTGGCTGTCGATTGCTGCTGGCGTATGGCTGATTAAATTATTTATCACAGCGCCCATTCATTATTTGGTACCGTCCATTACGGTTATGTTCTCTACGCTGCTGATTGAATGGATGAAATATAAGGGTTGGGTGAAGGAAAATAAGCTAGGTAAAGGTCAGCAATATCGTTGAATTGAAAAACCCTCCCTGTTGGTGAAAGGGGAGGGTTTTTGTTTAGTGCTTATTTATGATAAAGCTCACTGGAAATAATGTAAATACGATTATTTCTTATACTTGATAGATACTTTTTATTTGTGAAATACAATCATCTAAAGTTAGTCTAGTTCTAATTGTATTGTTTGATTCATCTAAAGTAGAAAGGAATAAGTTCCAAATCTTTATAAACTCTTCCCTTTCATTAGTATTATCAAGGCCAAATTCTCTTCTTCTAACTACAGCCCATCTATCACTAATTTCTTTAAAAAGCTCATCATTATAATTAGTAACAAGAGTTAGACATAAAGCCGAGATTTCTTGAAAATTATGATAATCTAATTTGATACTCACTTTATCTTCTACTTTTGTTAATGATAAAGCTGTCGCATTTTTCCCAGCTAAATTCCCATCAGAATGTACAACAGCATGTCTAAAGTGGCAAATTTTATCAAATTCATTTAACACCGAATCTAATAAGCTATTTTTTTGAACCTGAAAACCAATAAACTTTGAGGATATACTTTTTATTTCAGAACCACTAGCAAAAGAAGTATTTTCTGAAATACCATGAATTAAATTATTAGCTCCATGCCAAAGTACCGAACCTAGATTAATATTTTGTGAAGCTGATGCTTTTTGAGCTACAGGGCAAATTAATATACATCTAGAAATAATATTTCTAAAATAATTTTCAGTTAGTGATATTAAACTTAAAAGCATACTTGTTGCTATTTCGTTATACTCATTAAAAAAATTTGGATTTGCTAATTGAATAATACTTTTAAATCGAGCCTTGAATTCATCAATAGGTGATATATCACTATAATTTCCAAGTTCAATGAAATTATTTAAATCCGGTAGATTGTAGTTTGGCAGAACTTCGTTTACACATTCAGGAATTCTATTTTTACTCATACAATGAACTCCTCTGCATAAGAAAATATTCTTTCAGCCCATACTTCACCAATTTGCTTAACTCTTCTTAATTCCTTATTATCAGTATCCATTAATATATCTTTGATAGTTCTAATAGTAGATTGCTCTTTTATTGATTTAACACGTTGTTTTGTTAATGGTAGTTTATCAATATCGTTTGTTACCAGAGATTCAAATACAGAAACACTTTTTAATATTGCCCCACAGTTGTAACAGAATCGAGCATCTTCATCTTGTCTAGCTGTTTTACATTGTTGGCATGGAGGTAATGCTAATGGAAATAGAATTTTAGCATCTTTATCTTTTAAGAGACTTGAAGAAGATATTTTTTTGAAAAATTTGGAGTTTCTACTTTTAAGTGATGTTTGTAAATCATTTATTGATATAGATTTTTTACCCAAGAATACATTATTTTCAATCAATACACCATAGTGAATTAAATATAATTCATATACTCCTTCAAGAGGACCTTTACTTCTTTCTCCAATAGGCATTACTAATCCTGAATATTGATAAAAACTGATAACTTTCTTAAGTTCTACTGGTGTATCTTTAGAAATTGCAATTGTTGTAGTTTGTTCTTCTAACTCTTTTTCTTTGTTATATTCCTTTAATGAGTTAACTATATCCTTAAATATTTCTTCACCATTTATAATAAATTTATTATATGTTGGTAACTGATACTGTAATGAATTATAAATGCCTATAGTTTGTTTAACATTCTTTTTTATTATATTTGACATAGTCCTTTTTTGTAGACTATAAACAATTTCCTCGTTGTCATCTTTTTTATACAATTCTCTAACCATATTTAAAAAAGATCTCGGCATACCAAATGATGCAAAAGCGATTATTTCTAATATATTTTGTTTTTTGAACAAACTATTATATATATTTGATGGTAAACGTTTCTCTAAAAGTTTGAACATAAATTGTAAATATCCTTGCGTATTAACATCTAACCAAACATTTATTTCTTCAGCATCATGTCCAACATGAAAGTTTGCTGAATAGTTTGTAACACCTGGATAAACAGCTGCCTTAGGTGAAATTTTCTTTCCTTTTACTTTTCTAAAAAATTCGAAGAAGTCTCTTTGCTGTTCTGGAGAGAACGCGTGTGCAGCATCATCTAAAAGCAATACACAATGTTGCTTTCCAAAAATATTAAGTATCTTACTAATTTCATCTTCCAACATATCAATTGTTAAAATATCTTTTTCAGATGAGAGTTCTGAAAAACGATATTCTATATCATTAAGATGTAAATTAACTTGTTCTTTTGAAAAAATTAATTTATCCTCAAAGATTTGAACTTGATTAATTTGTTCCCCTAATGAATATAATCCTTGATATAACTTATATAAAATCCATTGATTAAACCAAAAACTCGAATTAACATTTGCTTTATACATTGGCTCTACTTTTAAAGCTGATTTGAAATTCACATAAATAGGTAATGAGTCTTTAGAGTTCTCACAATCTATATTAGATAGTAATTTATAATATGTTTTAAGCATCAAAGTTGTTTTACCACAGCCACGTGGTCCCACTAGTAATTTTGCTCCTCCAGAGGAAAGTTTCTTCAAAATTCGCTTCTCATCTGGATGAGCTATACTCCACTTTAAAAATTCATTTTCATCAATATATTCTGCTTGTTCAATAAATATATTTGCTTCTTCTTCGTCAAAAAATTCAAAGAAATCTGATGTTACCATACTAGCTTATCCCTCCCTAATGCTTATAGAATCATTATATACCAAATAATGTAATTATATACAGTATAATTAATCTTAAAAATAAGAATTTAAAATCTACACCTACTTATGATAAGGCTCATTTTTCATAATTCTAAAACTACGGTACACCTGCTCAACTAACACAAGCTTCATTAACTGATGAGGCAGCGTCATTTTACCGAATGATAACAGGTCATTTGCGCGGCCTAGAACATCATCATGTAGTCCGAGTGAGCCGCCGATGACGAAGACGATTTTACTATGGCCGTATGTCATGCAGTTTTCGATGTCTTTTGAGAGCTGCTCAGATGAGCGCATTTTGCCGTTGATTACGAGTGCAAAAACGTAGGCATCTTGTGGAATCTTTGCTAGGATGCGCTCGCCTTCTTTTTTCTTCACAATCTCCATCTCGGCATCGCTTAATTGTTCGGGTGCTTTTTCGTCTGGCACCTCAACTAAATCGATTTTTGTGTAGCCATTTAGACGCTTCACATACTCTTCAATGCCCATCTTTAAATATTTCTCTTTTAATTTCCCAACCGAAATAATGGTCACGCTCAATGCGAGTTCCTCCTTAAATTTACAAAGCAATTATCTGAGTTATCCACAGAATTCTGAAAGTTATCCACAGGCTACACTAGATATTGTAGGGGCTCATTTGTTCGCCACAATATATGTTGCTTTCGCGTCACAATACGCACATTTTTGCGTTTCTTCGTCGTTTTCTTCGAGTTTATCCATAATTGGAAAATCTTTCTCATTCGCTACAAACATGTCAAGCGCGTGGCCTACGTGGTCCTCACAGCTATATGTTTTCATTTAATTACGTCCTTTCACGTCTATCCGTTGTTATGTCCATTTTAACAAACAAAAAGTGGATAGAAAAGCATTGTGCGACTTTTCTATCCACTGAGTTATCCACATCTTGTGGATTACTTACTTTCGCTCAATGAGCCAGTGAGTGTTAATGTTTTATTAATTATTTCCCCGTTACGATATGCCTTCACTTTCATTTCATCGCCGACTTTTTTATCGTTGTATAAAATTTTACGAAGACCGATCGCATCGTCTATTTTTTGACCATCAATTTCGACGATGACATCGTATTTTTCAAGACCCGCTTTTGCGGCAGCTGTGCCACTTTGAACACCCGAAATAACGACACCTTTTGTAATATCTGATGGTAATTTTAATTGTCCTTGTTGGTAGTAAGAAGGGACATCTGTTAGATCTGCTAATGTGATCCCCATCGATGGACGTTCCACTTTACCATTTTTCTCAAGCTCATTGATAATTGGTACGGCTGTATCACTTGGAATCGCAAAGCCGATACCTTCTACAGATTCTTGTGTATTTGAGATTTTCATTGAGTTAATACCGATGACTTGGCCTGCCATATTAATTAGCGCGCCGCCTGAGTTCCCTGGGTTAATGGCCGCGTCTGTTTGAAGAACATCGGCATTCCAGTCTGCTGTGCCGTCAGAATTTAAATCAACCGGTACAGAACGGTTTAAGCCTGAGATAACACCTGTTGTCACAGAGCCGTAGTAATCAAGGCCAAGTGGGTTCCCAATCGCGATAACCGATTCACCTTTTTTCAGTTTTGATGAGTCACCAAATGTTGCGACAGCTTTTACATCCTTACTTGGAATCGAAATAACAGCTAAGTCTGTCCAAATATCAGTACCGACTAATTCAGCCTTGACCTTTGTGCCATCTGCTAATTTTACTTCTAATTCATCTGCATCTTCGACAACGTGATTATTTGTAACAACATATGCTTTATCGCCATCTTTTTTATAGATAACGCCTGAGCCTGTGCCCGCTTCTTCTGTAATGGATGATTCGTTATTATCCTGTGTTGTACCACCTTGTTGGCTACCACCGAATGGTGATAAACCCCATAGGTCCTGCTGTGTTTTTTGCATATTTACAACGCCAACAACCGCGCTATCAACCTTTTCGACAACCTTCGTTGTATCCGTTGAAACGTCCGTTGAAAGTTGAACGGGCTCTGTTGTTTGAACTTGTGTTTCTGAATTGCTCGCTACATTATTTGTCGTATTCATCACATTTGGAATGATCAGCCACACAAGTAATGCGCCGATGAGTACACCAATAAGCCCTGTAAAGAAATAGCCTGCCTTACTGCCTCCTTTACTGCGTCTTGGCGCTTGATTTGGATCTTGGTCGTAATACCCCATAATTGTTACCTCCTACGTATTTTGTTGTTAGTTATAGTTTAATAGCCGAACATGAAAATTAGATTAAAATCACTTAAAAATTTGTTCAAAATTAATGTGCCCGCTTTCCATTAAAAAAAAACCTCCATCTCTGGAGGTTTTTTGTCTAAACAAGCACAAGTGGTGTCGGCTTCTCAGCGTCTGTATCATGTAAGTGCAGAAATTCACCAGCACGAATACCACATGATTCAAGCGTTTGAGAGACGCTCATACGTGCGAGCTCTTTCATATTATTATCTTTACTTAAATGGGCTAAGTAAATTTGTGTTTCTTTTTCAGCAACGACTTCACTCATCGCAACCGCTGCATCCTCATTACTCACATGGCCAACATCGCTTAAAATACGACGTTTGATTTTCCACGGGTATGGCCCCATCTGCAGCATGCTCACGTCATGGTTGCTTTCAAACACATACGCATCAGCTGTTGAAATGAACCCTTTCATACGGTCGCTCACATAGCCCGTATCCGTCATTACAACGAGTTTACGGCCATCTTCTTGGAATGTGTAGAACATCGGCTCTGCCGCATCGTGAGACACCGCAAACGACTGGATATCGAGTCCACCGAATGTTTTCACTTCGTCGGTCTTCCATTCAAAGCGTTGGTCAAGGGGGATATTCCCAATCGATGAGTTCATCGCTTCCCATGTTTTAGCATTCGCGAATACAGGGATGTTATGCTTACGTGCAAGCACGCCAACTCCTTTAATATGATCTGAATGCTCATGCGTCACAAGAATGCCGCTTAGCTGTTTTGCCTCACGGTCGATTTGTGCAAGTAGCGCTTCCATCTTTTTACCGGTTAAACCCGCATCGACGATAAACGCGTGCTGACCATTCTCAACATAAATGGAGTTTCCTGTACTCCCACTTGCTAAAACACTAAAATTCATCGCTAAAACCCCTTAATTTGATTCAATTGATTCCTTGTTTTCCTGCATATCGATCACTTGTCCATCGACTGCATTGGCGTTCACGAAGAAATCGGCTTCTCTTATTGTATCATCTTTCTCTTTTAGTTCCACATGGATGCGCCAAGTTGGCGACAATACACGCGTTTCTGTTAGTGGCACAAGCGTTGAGTAGCCAAGCTCTGCAGATTTTACATGTGCATACTCTGGTAAATAGCCTTTTTCAAATAAAGTTTTCACAGCCTGATTCGCACCGATTAGTGTATTTTTCTCACCGAATGTTTTTAAATTTTGAAAGGCCGTTTGTTCATAACCGGTAATCGCATTGTCTTCATTCCATGTAACTTTAATATACGCACTTTCATTATAGAAAATCGTATGGTTTTGAATTGTTTGGAAGAAGATAGCAATCCGTTTTTCATTATCAATTGAAAATAGCTTATACTCCTCACCTAGTGGCACATAGCTCGCAACAAATGCACTTAATGACTGCTCATTAAATTCCTTTACTGGATAAGGTGTAATCAGCGCGCTTCGAAGAATTAACCCCGATGTGCTAATAACAAACTTTTGATTCTCTTTATAAGATGCTAAATCCGCTTCTTCAAACGGTCTTGTTTTACCGGAAATATACGAGATTTTTTTGACATCTGTTGGAAGTTGGTCAATTGTAATATGCGATGCTTTTAGCTCATCATCTACATTGATTTGGCCAAGTGTTTCGAGTTTTTTTGCCTCATTGTAGCTGTTGACATACATCGAATAAAGAAAGACATTTAAAATCGAAAAGACGATAATAAAAATCGTTTTCGTCTTATTCCAATCCATATTGGTCACCTCCAACAGTCGCTTGTTCTGGCGCGACCGTAATCCAGTCCTCTTTTACTTTATAAAACCATGTTGGCTCAAGCGTAAAGACGACGGCACCATTATCGCGTTCTTTAAACGACATACTGTACCCAAGGCGTAAATCTTCAATCTGATTTCTTTTTACAACCTGTTCTGTCACAAGCATACGATACACTTGACGCGCTGTTTTGAGCATCGTTAAGTTATTGCTTTCATCATCTGGAATCGTTTCAAGCTGATAATAAGGACGTGCATAACGCGCGACTGTGCCATTATTAATTTTCACTTCGATTTCCGTTGATGTCGTTTGCGTCGCTGGCTCTACCGGTAAATCAGACATAAAGAGCTGATACAGTACCTTCTGCTCGCCGTAATTGACGCTTTCATAGCGATAGTCATTCGTGAAGCCACCATGCTCATTGACGAAGCTCATCGTATGATCAATTAAATGTGATTTTGAAATTCGTTCATCGCTTTCAGCAGACATATTCGCAAAGTTCAATGTGTACTGGTTATTGTAAATCGTCATAACAGAGCGGTCATCAGAGTATTTATCAATATTCGTCATGGAGTCCTGACTCGTTTTTACGATTTTAGGATTCGTGAACAAGGCATTTTTAAATTGATCGACCTTCGCACTAACATTACGCGCAAAGTATTGCTGCTTCGCAAATTTTGGCTTATCAGCAAGCACATACATGATACGGTCACTAGATGTTTCAATGACGGTATATTCATCATATTTCTTCGTCATTTTTAACTGTTTCGCAATGAATGCTTCTGATTTTTTAAGATGCAGCTTCGCGCTATAGAGTTCATGTGTTTCTGGTGATGCAAAATAAACGTCTAGCTCATTATCATTAATGCTTTCATTATTTGGTTTCTTTAATGAAATTATCATTTGTGAAAACTCAATGCCTGACACTTTTTTATTCACAGTCGGTAAAATACTTTGGAAAATCGACATCGGTACTTCATCTGAAAACATAAGAGATACCGTATCATTCGCCTTCATTAGCTCATACATTTTTTCGTGTGATAGCTTTTCACTAATCATCGATAAATCCGATAGCTGTGAGTTTTTAAGCACATCGTATAATGCATCGATATCACTTGTCTTCACCGTACCTGAAAATTCATCGTCGTGCTGGGCAATGAGTTTATATGGTTTCACGACTTGTGAGATGGTTTTCTTTTTATCAATTACCACATTTTGTGGGACTGTTTTTTCGATTGTTTGGTAATTTGGGCTGTATGACCAAATTGAAAACGTTAACGTAATACTTAGTAGCACAAGGATGATTAACACAAATGTTTTGATTGGCTCAATATATTTCATCAATCCCATTCATCCTCCTCATCTACAAGACCATATGGCAGTGTAAAGAAGATGGATGTCCCTTTTCCTTCGATACTTTCCGCCCAAATCTTCCCGTTATGGGCAATGATCATTTCGCGTGAAATGGCCAGGCCAAGACCTGTACCACCCATCGAACGAGCACGCGCACGGTCAACACGGTAGAAACGGTCAAAGATGCGGTCCACTTGCTCTTTTGGAATCCCCATTCCTGTATCTTTGATTTCGACAAGGAGTTCGCCGTCATTTGCTGTTACCGTAAAGCGAATGCTCCCACCATCTGGTGAATATTTTTGCGCATTCGAAATAATATTGTCGATTACTTGCGTCACCTTATCCGTATCAATCTCCACATATAATGGCGTCACCGGAAGCTCACGAATAAACGTAATTTCCTTTGATTTCGCCATTTCAAAGCGGTCGATAATCCGATTAAAGAATTTCACAAAATCCACAAAATCAGTATTCAGCTCATATTCGCGGCTATCCATACGTGACAGCTGCAGTAAATCCGTCACAAGACGAATCATACGCTCTGTCTCCGTCTGTGCCACACTAAGGAATTGCTTCCCAAGCTCTGGCTCATTGATTGCACCGTCAGATAATGCCTCTAAGTAACTACGCATCGTCGTTAGCGGCGTACGCAGCTCATGCGATACATTCGATACGAAATCGCGGCGCTCCATTTCGATTTTTTCTTGCTCTGTAATATCATGCAGCACCGTAATCAGACCGTTAACAAAGCCTGTTTCCTTTTGAATAACTGAAAATGTTGCACGCCAAATATACGGCTGTTCTAATGTGCTAAAGTTGAGGTTAATCGATTCTTGCATATGAATTAAATCCTCAAATGTATATTCCTCATCTAGCCCAAGCACTGCTGTAAGTGAACGACCCATTAACTCGTTTTGCTCACTCTTTAATAGCTTTTGCGCTGGGGCATTAATCAACATAATTTTCCCTTTACGGTCAGTCGCAATCACACCATCTGTCATATTCGTTAATACAGATGCGAGCTTACGCTTTTCCCCTTCCGTCGTCGATTGTGCCTCTTGCAGTCGGTTCGTTAAATGGTTAAACGCTACCGCAAGCTGACCAATCTCGTCATCACCATACACTTTTACTTTACGCGAATAGTTTCCCTTCGCCATTGCCTGTGCTTGGCGACGCATGTCTGAAATTGGCTTCGTAATCGTTTTTGAAATGAAGATTCCGAGCACCATCGTAATTAATAGTGCGAGTGCAGTACCACCAGCAAGAATTTTGTTAATTGTATTCATCTGGTCAAATACCGATTCGATATTTGCCTTCACATATAACGCGCCAATGACCTTGCCACCGGACTGAATCGGCTTCGCCACAACCCAAATACGCTTAGAGGAATCATCGAGTGCGATGTTTTCCATTTGTGTCGCAGAATTGAGCGCTGACTGGACAATAGCCTCACTTGAGCGCTGGCCTATGCTCTTTTGGTTATTCTCATCACTTGTCGCTAAAATACGCGAATGTGTACTGATAATTTGTACTTCTGTAATATCACCCGATGATAGCCCATTAATAATCGATGATAGATTGTCTTCAAGCTGGGTACCATCTTCATTTTGCGTTTTATTCATCTCTTCCTTGATGCTAAACTCTACAATTTTCAGGCGCTCTAAAATTGATGTTTCAAAATTCGTCTTCAGCGTAGCTTCTAGTTTATTGGCAAAGTAGAGACCCATAATTTGCATCGCAATGATGATTAAAAGCATATAAATCAGTACAATTTTCATTTGTACTGATTTATAGAATCTCACTTTTTGCATTGGCTCCTACTCCTGTTCAGGGTTTCTTAAATAGTAACCGACACCACGACGTGTCACGATCCATGCAGGATGACTTGGGTTGTCCTCGATTTTTTCACGTAGACGACGAATCGTTACGTCGACTGTACGGACATCACCGAAGTAATCATAGCCCCACACAGTTTGTAGTAAATGCTCACGTGTCATCACTTGACCGATATGACGCGCTAAGTAATGCAGTAATTCAAATTCACGGTGTGTTAATTCAATTGTTTGGTCGCGTTTTAGCACTAAGTAGGCATCTGGTTGAATGGTTAATGAACCAACAACAATGTCATTGTTTTCTTCAACTTCTTCCTCTGGCTGCGCCACGGCTTGGTGACGACGCATATTGGCTTTTACACGCGCGATTAATTCACGTGTACTAAATGGTTTTGTGACATAGTCATCTGCACCTAATTCAAGGCCTAATACTTTATCGATTTCTGAATCCTTCGCTGTTAGCATAATGATTGGAATATCGTATTTTTTACGTACTTCACGACATACTTCCATCCCATCGCGCTTTGGTAGCATAATATCTAACAGCATTAAATCCGGTTGAACTTCCTCTACCTTCTCGAGTGCTTCCTCACCATCATATGCACAAACTACTTTGTAGCCCTCTTTAATTAAGTTAAACTGCAGAATATCTGCAATCGGTTTTTCATCATCTACAACTAAAATTGTTTTTTCCAAACTGTTTCTTCCTTTCGAAATATAATCTATATCAATATATTTTTGACGTTATTTACTAGGAATATCTAAAGATTCCCATTCCCTTATTTTAACGTATCATAAAAGAACTAGCTAGTTTACTGATTTTACACACTTGTAACGAACTTGAAAAATAACCTTCCAATTAAAGACAAACATGACAATTTTATAATAAAATAAAGACAGGTAGTTATTAAAGATGAGGAGGTACTTATGGACAATCCGCTTAAGCATGCGCAGCCTCTCTCGAAACCCGTACCAAAGTCTCGAGTCTTCATGCGCATTATCATGGTCATTATCGGTGCCATTATTATGGCACTTGGCCTCGAACAATTTCTCGTACCGAATAAAATTTTAGATGGTGGTATTGTCGGCATTTCAATCATTGCCTCACATCTTTTTGGCATTCCATTAGGCGTCTTTATTTTTATTTTGAATATTCCTTTTTTCTTTATTGGCTACAAGCAAATCGGTAAAACATTCGCATTATCGACAGCACTCGGTATTACGGTGCTATCGTTTGCGACAATCATGCTGCACCCTGTTGCCGCCTTTACAGATGACCTGCTGCTTAGCACCGTCTTTGGTGGCGTCATTCTCGGTACAGGTGTCGGTATCGTCATTCGCTACGGTGGCTCACTCGACGGTACAGAGATTATGGCGATTTTATTCAACCGAAAGTTGCCTTTTTCTGTTGGAGAAATCATTATGTTCTTTAATATTCTCATTTTCATCGTCGCCGGCTTTGTTTTTAATTGGGAGCAAACGATGTATTCAATGCTCGCTTATTTTATCGCCTATAAGACGATTGATATTGTCATTGAAGGGCTTGAAGAGTCTAAGGCGATTTACATTATTAGCGACGAATACGAGGAAATCGGCTCTGCTATTATGAATCGTCTAGGACGTGGTGTAACGTTTTTAAATGGTGCTGGTGGCTATACGGGAGACCCGAAAAATGTCATCTTCACCGTTGTCACACGTCTTGAGGAATCAAAGCTCATCTCGATTGTTGAAGAGAAGGATCCGACTGCCTTCCTTGCAATTGGCAATATCGCCGAAGTGCGCGGCGGTCGCTTTAAAAAGAAAAACATTCACTAAAATGCAAGAGGCCAGGAATTACTCCTGACCTCTTTTTTGATGAAATAAAAAGACACCCGCCTTTGCCGAGCGGATGCCTTTTCTGCAATTATTTTGTACGTTATTGAAACGCTTCACTATCTAAAAGATAGGGAGCAATAGTACCGTATTTCATTTCTTACTTCTATTATCGATGATAGAGGAAAATTTAAACAATTGCAATGCTTAAATGGATTAGTTATCCCAAACGTCTACTAATACATTTGTTTGGTCACGGTCTGGACCTACAGAGAAAGTCGCAATGCTAATACCAGTTAATTCGCTTACACGTTTCACATAGTTTTGTGCGTTTTCTGGAAGGTCTTCTAGACGGCGTACGCCTGTGATATCCTCTTCCCAACCAGGAAGTTCTTCGTAGATTGGTTTACAATCTTCGATGATGTGGTTGTTTGCAGGATATTCAGTGATGCGTTCACCATTGTAATCATATGCTACACAGATTTTAACTGTATCTAAACCTGTTAATACGTCAATTGAGTTAAGTGCTAAGTCTGTAATACCAGATACACGACGAGAGTGACGTACGACTACTGAGTCAAACCAACCTACACGACGTGGACGGCCTGTAGTTGTACCGTATTCACGGCCTACTTCACGGATTTGGTGACCTACTTCGTCAAATAATTCAGTAGGGAATGGACCATCACCTACACGAGAAGTGTACGCTTTTGAAACGCCGATTACGCGTGTTACAGCAGAAGGTCCGATACCAGTACCAGTTGTAACACCACCCGCTACAGGGTTAGAAGATGTTACGTATGGGTACGTACCATGGTCAACGTCTAATAATACGCCTTGAGCGCCTTCAAATAATACTTTGCCTTCTGAATCGATTACGTCGTTTAATACTTTAGAAGTATCTGTTACGTATTTCGCGATTTGTTGGCCATATTCGTAGAACTGTTCGAACATATCGTCAAAGTTTAAAGGTTCTACTTCATAGAATTTCGTGAATAGACGGTTTTTCATTTCTAGGTTAGAGCGAAGTTTTTGTTCAAATACTTCTTTATCTAAAAGATCAGCTACACGGATACCCATACGTTGTACTTTGTCTGTGTAACATGGTCCGATACCTTTACAAGTCGTACCAATTTTAGCGTCGCCGCGTGATTCTTCATCCACTTTATCTTGGTACACGTGGTAAGGAAGAATTACGTGAGCACGGTTAGAGATACGTAAGTTAGAAGTATCGATACCGCGGTCTTGAAGACCAGTCAATTCTTTAACTAAAGATTGTGGGTTGATAACCATACCGTTACCCATTACTGACGTTTTGTCGCTATAGAAAATACCTGATGGAATCAAGTGTAATTTATACGTTTCGCCTTCGAATTGAATTGTGTGTCCTGCGTTGTCGCCACCTGAGTAACGGGCAATCGCGTCTGCTTGTTTAGATAGGAAATCAGTAATTTTACCTTTACCTTCGTCTCCCCATTGTGTTCCTACTACTACAACTGATGTCATTTAATCAGCACCTCCGTCAGGCAAATTATGTATGCCCTGATTCAAACAGACTTATTGTATCAACCAAATCGATAATAGTCAACCGAAAATGCGAAAAAACACGAACGTGATGCCAAGGTCAGACATCATTGTTCGTGTTTTGAGAAAATTAATAGCTTGACGGTGGCATTTGTTGAGACCAATCCACACTGACAAACTTATTGTATTCTTTTTTAAATGCCAGTTTTACCGTATCGGTTGGACCGTTACGTTGTTTTGCTACGATAATTTCAATTGTGTTAGCATCTTCAGTTTCTTTATCATAGTAGTCTTCACGATATAGGAAGGCTACGATATCAGCATCTTGCTCGATCGAACCTGATTCACGTAAATCACTCATCATCGGGCGCTTGTCTTGACGTTGCTCAACACCACGAGATAACTGAGATAGCGCGATTACAGGAACTTCTAATTCACGGGCAAGCCCTTTTAATGAACGTGAAATATCCGATACTTCTTGTTGACGGTTTTGACCGGCTTTTCCGGGTCCTTGAATCAATTGAAGATAATCAATCAAAATCATGCCAAGGCCATGCTCTTGTTTCAGACGACGACATTTTGCTCGTATATCATTTATACGAATGCCAGCCGCATCATCAATGTAAATGCCCGCACGCGATAGTGCACCCATCGCAAGCGTCAATTTACCCCAGTCTTCTGTCGTTAGTGCACCCGTACGCAGCACCTGTGCATCAATATTTCCTTCTGCACAAAGCATACGCATAACAAGTTGTTCTGCACCCATCTCTAGTGAGAAGATGGCGACATTTTCATCGGTTTTTGTACCAACCGCCTGTGCTACATTTAGCGCAAACGCCGTTTTACCTACCGATGGACGTGCCGCAACGATAATTAAATCGCCACGCTGAAATCCTGCCGTTAACTTATCTAAATCTCGGAAGCCTGTTGGAATCCCTGTGATATCTCCTTGGCGGTTTTGAAGTTGCTCCACATGGTCATACGTTTCTACAAGAACACCCTTGATGTGCTTGAAGTCAGACGAGTTTTTACGGCTCGCCACTTCCATGATTTGCTTCTCCGCTTCGCCTAAAAGCTCAGTGACTTCATCCTCACGCGTATAGCCATCTTCAACGATTTTTGTAGCGGTACGAATTAAGCGACGTAGTACCGATTTTTCCGCAACAATGCTTGCGTAAAACGCGACGTTTGCTGCAGTTGGTACCGCACTCGCAATTTCCGTAATGTACATGATACCACCGACATCATCCAGCATATTTTTGTTCGATAGCTCTTCTGCTACCGTCACTGTATCAATCGCTGTACGTTGGTCGTTCAATGTGAGCATCGTTTCAAAGATGAGCTTATGTGCAGCATTATAGAAATCCTCTGGCACCAATACCTCCGATGCAGTCACAAGTGCTTGTGGCTCTAAGAAAATAGCACCGATAACAGATTGCTCCGCCTCCTCATTGTGAGGCATGACGCGGTCCATTTCGTTCATACGCGTCTCCCTTTCTTACGCTTCTTCTGCAACATGTACTTTAAGAACAGCCGTTACTTCATGATGTAATTTTACGTTCACATTCGTTACACCTAATGTACGGATAGCATCTTTTAAATCCATTTTACGTTTATCGATTTTGATGCCGTGATCTTTTTGCAGTTGTTCAGCAATTTGTTTTGATGTAATTGAACCGAATAAGCGACCATCTTTCCCTGGTTTCGCTGTTAATTCAATTGTTAATTTTTCTAATGTTTCTTTTAATTGTTTTGCATCTTCAAGCTCTTGTGCAGCGTTTTCTTCAGCGCGTTTATTGTTAGCGCGTAATTTCGCCATTTCAGCACTTGTTGCTTCAACTGCTTTTTTTTGTTTTAGTAAAACGTTACGTGCGTATCCATCCGATACTTCTTTCACTTCACCTTTTTTACCTTTACCTTTTACGTCTTCTAAGAAAATAACTTTCATTATTCCGAGCTCCCTTCTATTACATGATCGATTGCTGTTTTTAAGCGTGTCATTGCCTCTTCAATTGTATCCGCTTCAAGCTGACTTGCGGCGTTCGTTAAATGCCCACCGCCGCCAAGCTCTTCCATTACGAGTTGTACATTAATATCCCCTAATGAACGTGCAGAAATACCGATACGGCCATCTGCACGATGCGCGACAACAAAGGATGCGGAAATGCCTTGCATCGACAATAAAATATCCGCTGTTTGTGCAATCAATACTGAGTTATATACTTTTGTCCCTTGCCCACGAGCAATAGCAATCGTCTTGTGATAAATCTCTGCCGTTTCGACAATTTTTGAACGCATAATATACGTATCCATATCTTCCTTCAGCAAGTTCTGCACGAGCACAGTGTCTGCGCCGTTTGTACGAAGGTAAGATGCAGCCTCAAATGTACGCGCCCCTGTACGAAGCGTAAAGCTTTTCGTATCAACGATGATTCCCGCAAGAAGAGATGTTGCTTCCAACATAGTTAGTTTATCATTTTTTGGCTGATATTCGAGTAATTCGGTCACAAGTTCGGCTGTTGATGAAGCATATGGCTCCATATAAACAAGCATCGGTCTATTAACGAACTCCTCACCACGTCGGTGATGGTCGATAACGACGACTTTATCGGTACGCTCTAATAAACGCTCATCAATCGTCATCGACGGCTTATGCGTATCGACAATGACTAATAATGATTTCTCCGTCATACGCTCCATCGCCTGCTCTGGCGTTAAGAATTTATCGAATAAATCCGATTTTTCCTTAATGACACGCATCAGACGTGTTGTACTGTTGTCGATATTATCAAAATCAATGACCACATAGCCGTTTATATTATTCATATCGGCCATTTTACGCACACCAATGGCCGCACCAATCGCGTCCATATCCGGCATTTTATGTCCCATAACAAACACTTGGTCACTATCTTGGATTAAATCACGTAGCGCATGGGAAATGACACGTGCACGCACACGCGTACGTTTTTCAACCGGGTTTGTTTTCCCGCCGTAAAATTTCACCTTACCATCAGGCTGCTTAATCGCCACCTGGTCCCCACCTCGCCCAAGTACTAAATCAAGACTCGACTGCGCAAGCTCACCAAGCTCTGATAGAGAGGGCGAACCCGCACCGATACCAATACTTAGCGTCAGTGGTAGACTTTGCTGCGCTGTTTCTTCGCGAATGTCATCCAAAATCGCAAATTTCTTTTTCTCAAGCTGTTGTAAAATCGACTCATTCATAATCGCAATAAAGCGGTCTGTGGAAATACGTTTAATGTAAATATCATGTGCATTTCCCCAGCGATTCACAAGCGATGTCACAAGCGCATTCGTTTGACTCTTATGCTGATCGTCCATATTTTCAGTAATATCATCGTAGTTATCAATAAATAAAATCCCGATAACCGTCCGATCATCATAATACAGTTCTTCAATTTCAACTTGCTCTGTAATATCAAAGAAGTATAAGAGCTTTTCATTGCGTTTATAAAGTGTTTGATACTGACGATTTTTAATTGTAACCGTCGTTTCATTTAAATCCGCATGCTTTACAAGTGCCTGTAGTTCCTCAGAAATCTCTAGTAAATCGATTCCTACAAGTGTATCTACCTGCATGACACGCTTCATAAATGGGTTTGCCCATTCCACCTGGAAATTATCATTTATTAATAACACCCCAAGTGGCATTTCTAATAATGCCTCTTCCCCGACTTCCTTTAGTCTGTAGGATAAGAGTTCGATATGCTTCTCTGTTTGCTCATATGCTTCACTTTCAGCTTTAAATGCAATCGCTAGTACGACAATAATAACGACTCCATAAATGGCACCTATTATCGGGAATTTCATGACGATAACAACGATGCTAATGACCGCAAGCAATGACAAGATGATGAGCGGATATCGAACCGGCCTTTTTCTAAATAGAGTATCCAAAAAATCAACTCCTATTTCTTTGTCTCACCAGTGATAAATCCACGAACATTAAATCCTAAATCCACTAAGCCAATTAGTGAAACAAACTGTAAAAACGGCAGCGCAATAATTGTTGCGATCACTACCACACCTTTTGGCATTCCCTTTTCCAAAATGAAAAAGTGAATCAGTGACAAGCCTTGTAGTGCCAATAGCATTGTCAAAATAGAGGATAAGTTTAAAATTGCCACATAAAGATATGTACCCTCTTCTGGTCTTACAAACAACGAAATAATAAGAACGATGAAGTAATACCAAAGAATCGAACGTGGTAACTGCATATAACGAAACGGTTTAAATTTTGGCACCTCTAGTTTTAAACGTTTTAACAGCGGCAAATTCACTGCAAGAATAATAAATGCGATGCCAAGGACCGCAAATACGAGTAGAGAAGGTACTAAATACGTAGCTGTCTTCTCCATTAACTCAAGCTGTTTTTCAAAGCTTGCCAACTGGTCAGCAGGCACATTTGACGCCTCCATCATTTTACGTGATGTATCAAATGATTGCATCGAGAGGTCGAGTGTTTGCTGGATAATATTAATATTTAAGATTTTTACAAAAGCAAAATAAACGATGGCGAATGTTGCAAGAATCGCGCCACTGGTTGCTAAAAAGATAGTCGCCTTGTTTTTCTTTAGACGAAGCATCGTCCCAAGCACGAGGCCAATCACAGCATACATAAAGGCTACTGGTAGCGCTAAAAAGCCGCCTCCAACGATAAATGACAACATAATCCCAGCAATTGTTACAGCAACTGATGAGCTCATATTATACTTTGCGCTATACCAAGCAATTGGTAATGGTAGCACCCAAGTAATCAATATCGATGTAAGCGGAATATATGTAGATACCGCAAGAAGCACCGTAAAAATAGCGACCATCATCGCGCCATGTGTAAGGCGACGCGTACGATTTTCTGGCATGTTGTACCTTCCTTTTTTAAGAGAAACTTTTAATATTTCATCTTCCCATTGTACCATGTTTCATAGTACCTAACAAAAAAACGACAGAGGTCATTGGTCCCTAAAATCGTACGATAGGAAGTAAAATTACACCTTATTTCTTTAAAAAAGAGCATAAGAAAAGAGACCAAGCGAATGCCTAGTCTCTCTAAGAACAGTGTCTTATTTTTCTTCAGCTACGAATGGAAGTAAAGCCATTACACGTGCAGTTTTGATAGCTAGAGTTAATTTACGTTGGTATTTAGCGCTAGTACCAGTTACGCGACGTGGTAAGATTTTGCCTCGTTCTGAGATGAATTTTTTTAATAAATCAACATCTTTATAATCGATGTGTTTGATGTTATTAGATGTGAAATAACAAACTTTACGGCGTTTGCGGCCTCCTCGACGTGGTGCCATGTTCAATTTCCCTCCTTCTTAAAATTAGAATGGAAGATCGTCTTCAGACACATCAACTTTTTTGTTGTCAGTTGGTGTTGCAAAAGGATCCTCATTCATGTTTGTGTAGTTTTGATTAGTTGGCTGATTCTGTTGATAAGATGGTTGTTGATAACCGCCTTGTTGAGAATTACCGAACTGGTTGCCACCAAATTGGTTTTGATTGCCGCCATTATAAGGCTGTTGTTGGTATCCACCTTGTTGTTGGAAACCGCCTTGACCTTGTTGATAATTGCTGTTAGCGTTTTTCGGTTCTAGGAACTGAACGTTATCAGCGATCACCTCTGTCGTGTAGACACGTTTACCGTCTTGGCCTTCATAGCTACCTGTTTGGATACGTCCTTGAACGCCCGCTAAGCTTCCTTTGTGCAGGAATTGTGCACAGTTTTCCGCTTGTTTGCGCCAAACAACGATGCTAATGAAGTCCGCTTGTTTTTCACCATTTTGGCTAGAAAAAGGACGGTTTACAGCAAGTGTGAAACGAGCTACAGCAACACCAGATTGTGTCTGGCGAAGTTCAGGGTCTTTTGTTAAGCGACCGACTAATACGACATTGTTAATCATCAGAATACAACCTCCTTACTTTATATATTATAACTGATTATTTTTCTTCTTCGCGTACAGCGATGTGACGGATGATGTCTTCGCTGATGTTAGCTAGACGAGTGTATTCGTTGATAGCTTCAGTTGGAGCATTAACTTTCATGATTTGGTAGAAACCTTCACGGAAGTCATTGATTTCGTAAGCAAGACGACGTTTGCCCCAATCTTTAGATTCAACTAATTCAGCACCGTTAGAAGTTAAGATTTCGTTGAAACGTTCAACTAGAGCTTTTTTAGCTTCTTCTTCGATGTTTGGACGAATGATGTACATTAATTCGTATTTGCGCATTTGTATTTGCACCTCCTCATGGTCTTTGGCCTACCTACCGTAGATAGGCAAGGAGAGTTAGTAACGTGTACTACTCACATCTTTAAATATTACCATATTCGACTTTTGTTCGCAACGATTATTATTCGCTATTTTATGAACGTTTTGCAATACTAAAGGTTAGGAGGTGGGGTCATGCGAGAACCAGTAAAATTCGCTGTTATCGAGCTAGATATGCACGAAGTAGGCAAACAAAATTTATGGGTCACAATCGGTGCATCGGTCATTTTAGTTGGCATCTATGCCTACTTTTTTGGTTTTACCAATCATTTTGAATCATGGCGCTTTTTAGTCGATCTTTTATTATTTGCTGGGCTCTATATGCTCTTAATTGTGCTCCATGAAATCTGCCATCTCATCGGCTTTGTACTCTTTGGACGTGTGCCCTTATCATCGCTTAAATACGGCGTTAATTTAAAAATGGGCATTGCCTATGCCACAACGACGGAGTTACTTCCAAACGCTGTGATGAGAAAGGCGCTGTTACTCCCGTTTTGGCTAACGGGGGTCGTACCCGTCATTTTAGGCTTCTGGCTTCAAAGTCAGATGCTCGTGCTAGCAGGTGCTTGGCTAATCGCTGGCGCAGTGGGTGACTTTGCGATGTATGCCGGACTGTTAAAATATCCGAAAAACTGCCTTGTAAAAGATGATGAGAAATTTCCACGGCTCCATCTATATACACTTCATCCAGTCGAAAAAAAAGAGGACACCGCCAGCTAAGGCCGTGTCCTTTTTTGATTAAACGTTAAATAAGAATTCCATTACGTCGCCATCTTGTACAACGTATTCTTTCCCTTCAAGACGAAGGCGACCAGCTTCTTTTGCGGCTGGTTTTGAACCGTAAGCAACTAGGTCCTCAAATGAAATCGTTTCGGCACGGATGAACCCGCGTTCGAAATCAGAGTGGATAACGCCGGCACATTGTGGTGCTTTCATGCCTTTACGGAATGTCCATGCGCGTACTTCTTGTACACCTGCAGTGAAGTAAGTAGCTAAACCAAGTAGGCTGTATGCCGCTTTGATTAATTTATCTAAACCTGATTCTTCGATACCAAGCTCTTCTAAGAACATTGCTTTTTCATCGTCATCTAATTGCGCGATTTCTTCTTCAATCTTCGCACAAACAACGATTACTTCAGCGCCTTCTTTTGCAGCGTAGTCACGTACTTGTTGCACGTACTCATTGTTGTCAGCGTCTGCTACTTCATCTTCTGCAACATTTGCTACGTATAATGCTGGTTTTAGCGTTAATAGACTTAAGCCTTTGATGATTTTTTTCTCTTCATCACTTAGGTCAACTGAGCGAGCTGGCATTTCGTTTGCGAATGCTTCTTTTACTTTTTCAAGTACAGCTGCTTCTTCCATTGACTCTTTATCTTTTTGTTTCGCTAATTTACTTACTTTCGCATAGCGTTTGTCAACTGATTCTAAATCGGCAAGAATTAATTCTAAGTTGATTACTTCGATGTCACTAAGTGGGTCTACTTTACCTGCAACATGTGTGATGTTTTCATCTTCGAAGCAACGTACAACTTGTGTAATCGCATCTACTTCACGAATATGAGATAAGAATTTATTCCCTAAACCTTCACCTTGGCTAGCACCTTGTACAATACCAGCGATGTCAGTGAATTCAAATGAAGTTGCCACTGTTTTCTTTGGTTCTACTAATTCAGTTAATTTATCTAAACGAGCATCTGGCACTTCTACGATCCCTACGTTTGGGTCGATTGTTGCAAACGGATAGTTCGCTGCAAGCGCGCCTGCTTTTGTAATTGCGTTAAATAATGTTGATTTCCCTACGTTAGGTAAACCTACGATACCGGCTGTTAAAGCCATGTTCATCCACAACCTTTCAAATTGTTCCTACGTGTTTAACCTGTCTATTATAATTTTTCAGCACGTAAAAGTCTATTATTGTTCTGGTGCCTCAATAAGCACTTTTTTTAATTTCTTCTCAAACTCACGACGAGGAATCAGCACACTATGCTGGCAACCTGTACATTTAATGCGGATATCTGCACCTAAGCGAATAATTTTCCATGCATTTGTGCCACATGGATGTTGCTTTTTCATTTCGACGACATCATTTAACTTATACGTTTTCGCTTCCACTACTCTTCGCCCTCCTCTGAAATCGGTGTTGCTTCACGCTCATAAACCATCATTTTCGGATACGGAATGTCAATACCATTTGCATCAAACATCTCCTTCACATCGCGGCGAATCATACGTGAGATACCAAAATGCTGCATCGGCAATGTTTCAACAGAAATTCGTAAAACCACTTCTGCGCCAACGACACTTTGCACACCTAGAAGTGTCGGTTCTCCAACGATATTTTCATCCTTTTGAGGTAATGTACGTAAATAATCTATAATGAGCTCCTCAGCTTTATTAATGTCTGAGCTATACGCCACACTGACATCGATAATTGCTGTTGAGTTATTAATCGAATAGTTGATAACTTCAGTAATTGAACCGTTTGGCACAATATTAATTTCGCCACCCGCTCCTTTAATTTTCGTCGTACGCAGACCAATTTCAAGTACGGTTCCTTCAATATTCGTTAAACGAATATAATCTCCTACACCAAATTGATCCTCGAAAATAATAAAAAATCCTGTAATGACATCTTTCACTAAGCTTTGCGCACCAAAACCGATTGCTAAACCAACAACCCCAGCACCGGCAATTAAACCGGTGATGTTAATGCCAACAACCGATAAACAGGCCACGCCCGCGATAAAGTACACGACATACCCAACAATACTCTTCAATAGACGAAGTACCGTTCGATAACGACGATCTGCATTATACGTTTTATAACCGCCAGCTTGTAGCTTGTCAGTTAGACTCACACGCATCGTAAACGTTTTTGTAATCGCAGCGCGTGCAATACGGACGATAATCATCGCACCAAGAATAATGCTAATAATTTTCAACGAGTTTACGCCAAGTGTAATCCACATTTTTTCATCGATGATATAATTCATCACTGTATCATATGCATTCTGTAACATAAGTCGTCTCCTCTTCTTCATATTGAAAACAGCCATCTACGAAACGTAAATAGCTGTTTTGTCTATCATTCATTATAGTCAAAATACGTCGCAATTTCGATTGATTTTATGCGGAATTTAGAGAACGTACATAATTGCGACAATAATTGCCACAACTGGAATCGCCGGCAACGTATTCGCTACGCGTATTTTCGTTAAACCAAGCATATTCAATCCAATGGCCGCAATCATAATCCCACCTGTCGCTGTTAATTGCTTTAAAAATAAATCAAGTGCCTCCTGCGGAATAAATGCACTAATGAAGCCTGCAAAAATCGCAATAAGCCCTTCATATAGCACAGTTGGTATTGCCGCTATCAACACACCAACACCCATTGTTGACGCTAATATCATCGCTGTAAAACCATCGATGATTCCCTTTGTAATTAATACTGAATGGTCGTTACGTAAACCCCCATCAAGCGCTCCAATAATACTCATCGAGCCAATAACAAAAATCAAGGTTCCTGTCACAAAGCCCTGCGCAAGACTTCCCTTATTCGCCTCTTTATTCGATAGCTTACCCCCATCGAGCTTGCCTTCCATCCATTGACCAAGTCGGTTCAACATTCCATCAATGTCAATTAACTCGCCGATAATGGTCCCAAACACGAGACTTACCATGACAATAATAAAATTATCGCTCTGAATCCCCATTTGCACACCAAGCACAACAATTGCTAGTGCAATGACAAGCATGACCGTCTCTTTGACGCGATCTGGAATATTTTGCAGCAGACGACCAATAAACCCTCCAAGTAAAATGAGTGCGCCATTAATTAATGAACCTAGTAAAATCACTCTCTATTCCCCGCGTTCTTTTAATAAATTGATAATACGCTCCAAATCTTCGTCTGAGAAAAAGTCGATTTCAATTTTCCCTTTATTTTTTGATGACTTAATCGATACGCTTGTACCTAGATAATCGCGCAGTTCTGCCGCCGCCTCGTCCAAGTACAAGTTTTTAACCGATTTCTTTTTAGTTACACGTGAAACATCTTTATTTAGCGCATGTACATAACTCTCTAGCTGACGGACATTCATCTGCTGGTCGACAACTTTTTTCGCCACAATCGGAATAATATTTTTTCGCTTAATACCGATTAATGCGCGACCATGCCCCATCGACAATTCGCCGCAATCTACCATCTTTTGAATATCCTCTGGTAGCGTTAATAGGCGCACATGATTAGCAATGTATGAACGACTCTTACCGAGTCTCTCTGCAAGTACTTCCTGCGTCATATTTAGCGCATCCATCAGCTTACGATACGATTCCGCCTCTTCAATCGGCGTCAAATCTTCACGCTGTAAATTTTCAAGCGTCGCAAGCTCCATCATTTCGCGGTCATTGTAGTTACGCACAACCGCTGGAATTTCAGGAATCAAAGCTTTTTTCGTTGCACGAAAGCGTCGTTCCCCTGCAACAATCTCATAGAAGTTACCGGTTTTTCGCAAGATAATCGGCTGCAAAATCCCGTGCTCTTTAATCGATTGTGATAATTCTTCAAGCGCCTCCTCATTAAAAATACGACGAGGCTGAAACGGATTTGGTCGGATTTTTCGCACCGCTATATTTTCCACAATATCGCCATCTGCTACATCAATAAATGTCTCCTCCACAATGATTCCCCCTTTCATGCATTTCCTTTAGTGTAACAGATATCCTAAAATTTCTTATTTCAGAACATAAAAAATGTCACGAAATCGTTTATCAGAAATAGCCTCTCACCTTAGAAAGCGTGTTTTGACTACAACATAGTTTAAAATAAGTGCCAAAGCAAGCCATTTCACTTACGAAAAAAAGACAAACTAATAAGTATCCTGCAAAAGTCTGTCAATGAAAATTTTTATTCACTATTTTTCCTCATATCGTTACTATTTTTAATTATTAAATATGTCCTCAACTACCCCAAAATAAGTGAAAAATCGCCCTTTCGGCTTCTCCGAGGGGTGTTTTTTGCACAAATAGTTTATACAATCGCGCTGCACTGTCATTTATTCAGTTTTCATAAAAAGCGACAAATACAAACTCCGATTTGATGTTACAAAGGCAAAAAGGTTCCCGAAATAACGCAAAATGGGTTCAAAATCGGCCCGTATGGGGTGTTTTTTGCCCGTTTTTATTCATCATCTGTACAAAGTTATCGTAACTATCACCACAGAATTAATAAATATCTTTGAAAAAGGGCGTTTTGGCGAAATAATCACTAGATTTACAGCCCTATATACATAGCTCTGACGCATATCCAAAAATATGTCGTATCTAAAACCCGCTTCCTGAGGTTATCGTGAATGCAGGAGAAAAATGCGCAAAAAAAAATAGCGATAACAAAACCATTTCTGGCGTCATCGCTACGTTGTTATTTTGATTTCTTTTTCGCGATGCGTACCGTTACTTGGAAGTAATCATCGTTCTCTTCTTCCTGCGTATCAATCGCAATGCCATTATCATGAATAACCGACACCGATTCACGAATCGTATTAAGCGCGATGCGTACGTCTTTATTAACGATACGACGCACACGCTTTTTCTTCGGCTTTTTATCTGCTTCGGTCAGCTGTTCAATACGTTGCTCCAACTGACGCACATTATAATCTTTTTCTAATGTTTCATTGAAAAGTAGTAGACGCTGCGCTTCATCTTTCAACGGAATAAGGGCGCGTGCGTGACGCTCAGAAATTTGGCGATTTAAAATCGCGTCTTGTATTTCCTGCGGCAATTTCAACAGGCGCAGTTTATTCGCAATCGTTGATTGACCTTTTCCTAGTTTTTCTGCGAGCGCACCTTGTGTCAGCTCATGCATTTCAAGTAATGCCTGATACGCATGGGCCTCCTCAATCGCCGTCAATTCTTCGCGCTGTAAGTTTTCAATCAACGCAATCGATGCCGTTTCACGTTCGCTCATTTCACGAATAATTGCAGGTGCCTCTGTCCAATTTAAGGATTGCATCGCACGATAACGACGCTCTCCTGCGATAATTTCAAAAATCCCGTCCTCTACCTCACGCACAACAATCGGCTGAATCACGCCATGTGACTCAATTGTTTGTGCAAGCTCTGCTAATTTGCCACTATCAAAAATCGTTCGCGGTTGATAGCGATTCGGTTGAATTTTATCCATTGGAAGCTGTACTACTGATTCATGATTTTTAGTTGGCGTCTGGTCGCTACTACCAAAAAATCGTGAAAAAGCACTTCTCATTTACGAGCACCACCTTTTTCGATATTTGCTACTTACCATTATAGTGAATTTCCCTCAAAAATACATGACTAAGTGTGGAAAAAAGAAAGTCCGACTCCCATTTGCTCGTTTTCATGACGTAACACACAAAAAAAGAATCGCACCATGGTACGATTCTTTTTAAGGCTTATTGAATAGGTGATTTATTCGGTACACCCGGTTTACGAGGGTACTTTTTCGGTGTCGCTTTCACTTTATTAAACGTGAAAATCACACGATCACTTTCTTCCACTGGTAATAAGAAATGATGCTCTTCATCAAGTTTTACACCAAGTGTTGTTAATGCTTTTTTCGCATCCTTCACTTCATCTTCGCCACTAGCAGCTTTCATTGCGACAAATTGGCCGCCTTCTTTGACAAGTGGTACACAAAGCTCTGATAACACAGACATACGTGCAACGGCACGTGCTGTCACTAAGTCAAATTGCTCGCGATATTGTGGATTACGACCGAAATCTTCAGCGCGTGAATGCACAAAATTCACATGAGATAAGCCTAGCTCTTTGCTTAGGTGATTGAGGAA
The DNA here is from genome assembly GCF_042686175.1 of Kurthia populi. Taxonomy (NCBI): domain Bacteria; kingdom Bacillati; phylum Bacillota; class Bacilli; order Caryophanales; family Caryophanaceae; genus Kurthia; species Kurthia populi. The sequence continues at coordinate 32,167 of NZ_JBHUOR010000017.1, forward strand.
CTGGATACGTTTATTTAATGAATCCACAATCGTGATGTGAAGATGTGGGAAACAAATTTTAATTGGGATACTTGGGAAGCCAGCGCCAGCGCCAACGTCACAAAGAGTCGTTACTTTTGTGAAATCAACGTAGAATGCTGCGCTGATTGAATCATAAAAGTGTTTTAAATAAACCGATTCTAAATCTGTGATAGCAGTTAGATTCATTTTTTCGTTCCATTCTACTAATGTTTCGAAATATGTTTTAAACTGCTGAAGTTGTTCTGTGGATAACTCAATGCCTTTTTCTTTTAATGCATCGAAAAATTGCTGTTCGTTCATCGTTTTCTCCTTTTATCCACAAAATAATCCACAGGCTGTGGATTATTTTGGTTGATTAATGAATTTTCGCGATTTTACCTTGTTCAATATACACAAGTAAAATTGAAATATCGGCAGGGTTTACACCTGAAATACGAGATGCTTGTGCAACCGATAATGGGCGAACTTCTTTTAATTTTTCTTTTGCTTCTGAAGCAATACCGCTGATGGCATCGTAGTCAATGTTTTCTGGAATACGTTTTGTTTCCATTTTTTTCATTTTCTCTACTTGTTGCATTGCTTTTTCGATATAGCCTTCATATTTCACTTGAATTTCAACTTGTTCAGTTACTTCTTCATCAAGCTCTGGTGCATCTGTTACTTCTGCAACGAAGCTATAATCAAGCTCAGGACGTTTTAATAAATCCGTACCGTGAATACCATCTTTTAATGGGCTACTACCTAGTGCTGTCAGTTGTTCGTTTACAAGACGTGGTTTAATACCAAACTCGCGTAAACGTTTTATTTCGGCATCTACTAGCGCTTTTTTCGCTTCAAATTTTTCGAAGCGCTCTGCTGATACAAGACCCGCTTTATACGCTTTTTCAGTTAGACGCATATCCGCATTATCATGACGTAATAATAGGCGGTACTCGGCGCGAGAAGTTAGTAGGCGGTAAGGTTCATTTGTTCCTTTTGTCACAAGGTCATCGATTAATACACCGATGTATGCTTCTGAACGGTTTAAAATGATTTCCTCTTTACCTAGGGCGCGAGCTGCTGCGTTGATACCAGCCATCATCCCTTGACCAGCCGCTTCTTCATAACCTGAAGTACCATTAATTTGTCCAGCTGTGTATAAGTTTTGGATACGTTTTGTTTCAAGTGTTGGCCATAATTGAGTCGGTACAATCGCATCGTACTCGATTGCGTAACCAGCACGCATCATTTCTGCTTTTTCTAAGCCAGGAATTGATTCAAGCATTTTACGTTGTACGTGCTCTGGTAGGCTTGTTGATAACCCTTGTACATAAACTTCTTCCGTATTACGACCTTCTGGTTCTAGGAATAGTTGGTGACGAGGTTTGTCAGCAAAACGAACGATTTTTGTTTCAATTGATGGGCAATAACGAGGACCTGTACCTACAATCACACCTGTATACATTGGTGATTGATCTAGGTTATCGTTAATGATTTTATGTGTTTCTTCGCTAGTATAAGTTAACCAGCAAGGGATTTGGTCTGTAATGAATTCAGTTGTTTCAAAGCTGAATGCACGTGGTTCTGGATCCCCTGGTTGAATTTCTGTTTTTGAGTAATCAATCGTTTTACTATTGACGCGAGGTGGTGTACCTGTTTTAAAGCGCACTAAGTCAAAGCCTAATTCTTTTAAGTTGTCGGCTAATTTGATTGATGGTTGTTGGTTGTTTGGACCTGAAGAATATTTTAAATCCCCAATAATGATTTCACCACGTAGGAATGTACCCGTTGTAATCACGACGGTTTTCGCACGGTAAATGTCACCTGTTTGCGTAATGACACCGACTACTTTTCCATCTTCAATCATTAACTCCTCAACCATACCTTGGCGGATCATTAAATCATCTTGTTGTTCAAGTAGCTGTTTCATTGCGTGTTGGTATTGGAATTTATCTGCTTGCGCACGTAATGCACGCACAGCAGGGCCTTTACCAGTGTTTAGCATACGCATTTGAATATGCGTTTTATCGATGATTTTACCCATCGCACCGCCCATCGCATCGATTTCACGTACGACAATCCCTTTTGCAGGACCCCCGACAGAGGGATTACATGGCATAAAGGCGATCATATCTAAATTAATTGTTAGCATTAATGTTTTTGCGCCCATACGTGCTGAAGCGTATGCAGATTCTACACCTGCGTGACCAGCACCGACGACGATAACATCAAACGTTCCTGCTTCATGAGTTTGCATGACTCATATACTTCCTCTCTATTTTCGAATTTATTATTTACCTAAACAGAATTGAGAGAACAGCTGATTGATTAATTCATCTTGTACTGTTTCCCCAATAATTTCACCGAGAATTTCCCAAGAGCGTGTTAAATCCATTTGAATCATATCCACAGGAACACCTGCTTCAGCAGCATCGATGGCATCGCGAATGCGGTCCTTCGCTTGGTGAAGTAGGGCGATGTGGCGCGCATTTGACACATAAGTTGGGTCTTCCGCTTCCACTTGACCAGAGAAGAATAGACGCGCGATGGCTTCCTCGAGTTGCTCGATGCCCTCGTCTTGTAAAATCGACGTCGTAATTACTTCATGACCGGCCGCGAGTTCTTTAATACGGTCTAAATCAATATTTTGTTCAAGGTCTGTTTTATTCACGACGACGATATAGTTCATATCTTGTACCGTTTCAAACAGGCGCTCATCCTCTGGAGATAGCACTTCGTTATAGTTCATTAACAATAAAGTTAAATCGGCATCGCGCAGTGCTTCACGCGAACGCTCTACACCGATTCGTTCAACGATATCTTCCGTTTCACGAATACCAGCCGTATCGACAAGACGAAGTGGTACGCCGCGAACATTGACGTATTCCTCAATAATATCACGAGTTGTCCCCGCAACATCTGTCACGATTGCTTTATTTTCTTGCACTAAATTATTTAAAAGGGATGATTTACCGACATTTGGACGGCCTAAAATGACCGTTGATAATCCTTCACGTAAAATTTTACCTTGTGAAGATGTATTTAAAAGTTTCGTAATTTCCGATTCTACCCAACCGCAGTTTTCAAGCATTAACGGAATCGTCACTTCTTCGACGTCGTCATACTCTGGGTAGTCGATATTTACCTCAACTTGAGCTAAAACTTCTAAAATCTTTTGGCGGAGTGATTTCACTAAGCGTGATAATTTACCGTCCATTTGACCAAGTGCGACATTCATCGCGCGGTCTGTTTTTGCACGAATTAAATCCATTACAGCTTCTGCTTGAGAAAGGTCAATACGGCCATTTAAAAAGGCACGTTTCGTAAATTCTCCTGGATCTGCCATGCGCGCACCATTACGAAGGACTAACTGTAGTACGCGATTAACTGTTACAAGCCCACCGTGACAGTTAATTTCGACAACATCTTCACGCGTAAATGTTTTAGGACCCTTCATTAATGACAACATCACTTCCTCGACGATTTCTCCTGTGTCGACTTCCTTTAAATGGCCATAATGAATTGTATGCGACGCTTGGTCCACTAATTTTTTGCCACTTGGTGAATGAAAGATTTTATCGGCAATTGCAACTGCCTCATCACCACTTAAGCGTACGATAGCAATCGCACCTTCACCCATAGGGGTTGAAATCGCAGCAATTGTATCAAACTCCATAAAAGATTCCCTCCTAAATAGTTATCCACATGTGAATAAGTAATTTCCTAACTGTTGATTCTAACATATTCTACGCTCACGTTATAGCGAGCTGTTTGAAGGAAAAATTTTCCTCCATACAATAATAAAAGCCCTTCTCAAAAATATGAGAAGGACTCTTTCACAATCCTTATTAAACGTTATAAAACTGGTTCGATCACTAAGTGACGGCGATTATTTTCGCCTTCTGAAAATGTATCAACGTCCAAACGTTTTGACAACGCATGATGGACGACTTTTCGCTCCGCCGATGGCATAGGTTCAAGCACGACTGCCTTGCGCGTACGCACTGCTTTATCCGCCATATTATTCGCAAAATCAACAAGTGATTCTTCGCGGCGATTACGATAATTTTCCACATCCAATTCTACCATAAGAAAATGATTTGTGTGTTTATAAATGACTAATTGCGTTAATTGTTGTAAAGAATTTAATGTTTGTCCACGCTTGCCAATTAATAGAGCTGCTTTTTCGCTTTTCAAATTAATTAACAACAGTTTGCCTTTTTTTTCTTCCACATCCATCGTCAAATCATCGATGCCCATACCAGCAGCTACTGTGTATAAGTACTCTTGTACTGCAGCAATTGTTTTAGAATTATCGCGGCGCTTTGGCGTTTTTTCGATAATTTCTGGCGCTGGTTGTGAGTTATCCACCGAGTTATCCACTGGTTGTGGAAAACTTTCAGACTTTTCTGAAGTGTTATCCACATTATCCACTGAGTTATCCACTGTATCCACAATATCTGTAGATATGTCGGCCTGGTTATCCACACTCTCCACAACATCCTGTGGTTTGTCCACAGTTGGGGTAGGGGATAACTCTTTTTCAGTGACAAGTACACGCGCTTTTTTCGCGCCAAGTCCTAAAAAACCTTTTTTCGGTTGTTGCAGGATTGAGATATCCACCTGTGCATAACTTAAATTTAATTCTTTAAGCGCCAAGTCGATTGCCTCATCCACAGTCTTGCCGATTTGAGTTGCTTGTTTCATGTTAAAGCCCCCCTAAATTCCAGGTCATCATCCAGTTATCCACAAAGTTATCCACTTTGTGGGAAAATCTTAATTTATTTTAGCATGGTTTACGTGTTTTGCTCTACCCGTTCTTTTTAAAACTTTCGCAACTTTTAATACATGTTCCAGACTTTTCTTTGTGTCGAAAAAGTCCATAGTGGCCGCCGGTTTTCTGGCGATAATGACATAATCCATGGACTGGGCCAATTCTTGATCCAGTTCATGGAACGCTTGACGGATATGGCGTTTGATTTGGTTACGCACTACGGCATTGCCTAGCTTTTTATTCACTGACAGCCCGATGCGAAATTCTGTTTGCTGTGGCTTTTCCAAACAGTAAACAACAAATTGACGGTTAGCGAACGATTTCCCTTTTTTAAACACCTTTTGGAAATCGCCGTTTTTCTTCACTCTGCGTTCTTTTTTCATTCTTGCACCTGCTTTATCCTCTATTGTATATAGAAGAAATTTGTCGTAATAGTACGGAAAGACGTTCCCATTCAGACCACTGGGAACGCCTTTCATCTTCTTCCTCTTTTTAACTTGTTCGATCAAGCTCTTTAAAGAAAAAAGACCACTGAATTGGTCAGTGGACTTATGCTGATAAAACTTTACGGCCTTTACGACGGCGAGCTGCTAATACGCGGCGACCGTTTTTAGTAGACATACGTGCGCGGAATCCGTGCACTTTGCTGTGTTTACGTTTTTTTGGTTGGTATGTGCGTTTCATTATATACACCTCCTACTACATGAAAGTCTATTAAAAAAAATTCATTACAGACAGTCCTTGCTATTATAGTGGTTTCTCCTATCTATTGTCAAGTTTGTTTATTAAAATGTTTCTGAAAATAGGGGAGTGCAATGCATTATTTTCTGTGGTAAAGTTAGTCACATTCCGTCTCACTTTTCCACAAGAACAGTGGATAACTCTGTGGATAATATTTTTCAGTAAAAAAGTTATACACAGCACTTATCCACAGGTTATCCACAAATCCACAGGGTGTGCATAACTTGCTTGTGTATAAATATACATTCTGTGGATAAGTACTTCAAACTATTGATTTAATAACGATTTCTTGGTATGCTATCTGTGCATAACCTTGTGGATAACTTTTTATATACAAAACTTATCCACACTATCCACAGGCTGTGGATAACTTTCATCCACAGGGTGTGGATAGTTTTTTTTTTGCTTGTGGATAGTGTGGATAACATACATGCACTGAACCATATTGTGTGGTATTTTCTCACACAATATTTTTTTAAGAAAGGGAGAAGCCAGCTTGGATCACTTAGATGAACTATGGGAAAAGGTTTTATCTGAAGCGAAAGAAAAAATCTCTAAACCAAGCTTTGAAACTTGGCTTAAATCTACAAAGCTTCTTGCTTATACTGGGGATGCTGTAACCGTTGTGGCACCGAACTCATTCGGTCGTGAATGGTTAGAGAATCACTATGTAACGTTGATTTCATCTATATTAGAGGAATTAACGGGCGAATCATTACAAATTCGCTTTATCGTGCAGCAAGATGCCGACCTAGAGGATTTTGAATCGAAACCAATGAAACCTAAACCTAAAGAGAAAAAAGAGGAAGAAGAGCCGATATTTGACCAGGCAACGATGTTAAATACGAAAAATACATTCGATACATTCGTTATTGGTTCGGGTAATCGCTTTGCGCATGCAGCATCACTTGCTGTAGCTGAAGCACCTGCAAAGGCCTACAACCCCCTATTTATTTACGGCGGCGTTGGACTTGGGAAAACGCATTTAATGCATGCTATCGGGCATTACGTATTAGAGCATAACCCAAGTGCAAAGGTCGTTTACTTATCTTCTGAAAAATTCACAAACGAGTTTATTAACTCGATTCGTGACAATAAAACCGAAGAATTCCGCAACAAATACCGCAAAGTAGATGTGCTATTAATTGATGATATTCAGTTCCTAGCGGGGAAAGAATCTACACAGGAAGAGTTTTTCCACACCTTTAATACCCTTCACGAAGAATCAAAACAAATCGTTATTTCAAGTGATCGACAACCAAAGGAAATTCCTACATTAGAAGACCGCTTACGCTCACGCTTTGAATGGGGTTTGATTACGGATATTGCGCCTCCTGATTTAGAGACGCGTATTGCGATTTTACGCAAAAAAGCCATTGCAGATAAACTGACAGTGCCAAATGAGGTCATGCTATATATTGCGAATCAAATTGATTCAAATATTCGTGAACTTGAAGGTGCTTTAACGCGTGTTGTCGCCTACTCTTCATTAGTAGGGGAGACCATCACACCTGATGTGGCGGCACGTGCGCTGAAAAGTATCATTCAGGAGGGGGCACCAAGCTCACTTAATATTGGGGATATTAAACGCTCTGTTGGCGAACATTATCATATTGAAATCGATGAATTTGCGTCTAAAAAACGTACGAAAACTATCGCATTTCCTCGTCAAGTTGCGATGTATTTATCGCGTGAATTGACCGATAATTCACTGCCGAAAATTGGTGATGAATTTGGTGGTCGAGATCACACGACAGTTTTACACGCACATGAAAAAATCAGTTCACTCTTAAAAGAAGATATTCTTTTACAAGAAGATGTGAAACAGATTAAGATTACATTAGGCCAGTCATAAGCTGTTTTTAACCTGTGGATAAGTCACTAAGTTATCCACAGAGTTATCCACAGTTTATCCACAGGTGGATTGTTGATATACCAGTGCTTGAAGGCACTTATCCACAGTATCCACAGGCCCTACTATTATTTCTTCTTTAAATACTAAATATATATATAATATAAGAGAGGTCTTATTACATGAAATTTGATATCCAACGTGACCATTTATTAAATGGTGTAAATGACGTTTTAAAAGCTGTAAGTTCAAAAACAACGATTCCTATTTTGACTGGGATTAAATTAGATGCCACTAAAGATGGACTAGCTTTAACAGGGAGTGATGCAGATATTACAATCCAAGCATTCATTCCAGCTGAAAAAGATGGTGAAGAGTTAATCCATGTAACAGAACCAGGTTCAATCGTGTTACAGGCACGCATGTTTAATGAAATCGTTCGTAAGCTTCCTACAAACGATGTTGAGATTGAAGTAGCAGATAGCTATGAAACACGTATTCGTTCAGGAAAATCAGATTTCCATTTAATCGGCTTAGATGCTTCTGAATATCCAATGACACCAGATGTAACGAATGATAGCCAATTCACTTTAGCAGCGGATTTATTAAAACAAATTATTCGTGAAACTGTATTTGCGGTATCAGCAAGTGAATCTCGTCCCGTATTAACAGGCGTAAATTGGCAAGTAAAAGACAAAGACTTAGTTTGCGTTGCAACAGATAGTCACCGTCTTGCTCGTCGTAAAGTAGCTTTAGATAATTTACCAACGAATATGACAGGCGTTGCAATTCCAGGGAAAAGCTTAAATGAACTAAGTAAAGTCCTACCAGATGATCAAACATCTGTGGATATTTATTTAAATGCACAGCAAGTTGTCTTTAAAACAAATGATGTTGTGTTCTATTCTCGTTTATTAGAAGGCAACTACCCTGACACATCTCGTTTAATTCCAGAAGAATACCAAACAACAATTAAACTAAACGGTAAAGAATTATTACAAGCGATTGACCGTGCGTCATTACTTGCACGTGGCGACCGTAACAATGTGGTCCGTTTATCAATTGTCGATAACCAAACAATCGAAATTTCTTCTAACTCACCTGAAGTGGGTAAAGTAGAAGAACAAATTCCAGTTGAAGTATTTGAAGGCGACGATTTACGCATTTCATTTAGTGCGAAATTTATGATGGACGCGCTAAAAGCCATTGATGGCCAAGAAGTAGTGATTCAATTCACAGGTGCAATGCGTCCGTTCATTTTACGTTCTGTCCATGACGATGCTATTTTACAATTAATCTTACCAGTTCGAACTTATTAACAGCGTTATCCACAATATGTGGATAACTTTAACAAAAACGAGGACTCTACTCCCCCTCCGACAAGAATGGATGGGAGTCTGAGTCCTCGTTTTTTCAATAGAGAAAAAGGCACGCTGTGAATAACTTCAGCTTCTTTTACTTCTAGCCAAAATTTCGGTACAATATAGTAATAATGAGCAAAATTGAAGAGGATGAAAAAATTGAATCAAATTAAAATCAAAGATGAGTTTATTACGCTAGGACAATTTTTAAAATTAGCAGATATTATTAGTTCAGGCGGTCAAGCGAAATGGTTTTTACAAGAATATGAAGTGTATGTCAACGAGGAATTAGAAGACCGTCGAGGACGTAAATTGTATATTGGCGATGAAGTTGATATTCCTGGAGAAGGCCGCTTCGAAATTGTTACTGGAGAGTAGCCAATGTACATTGAACGTCTGAAGTTAACAAATTATCGAAATTACGATACAGAAGAACTAACATTTTCTAAAGAAATCAATGTTTTCATCGGGCAAAATGCGCAAGGTAAAACGAATGTCATGGAAGCCATTTATGTGCTTGCGATGGCAAAATCTCATCGAACATCAAACGAGAAAGAATTGATACGATGGGACACAGACTATGGTAAAATAGAAGGTGACATTCAAAAGAAATATGGTCGCCTTCCGCTTGAATTTATCATCTCGAAAAAAGGTAAAAAAGCGAAGGTCAATCACTTAGAACAAAGTCGTCTAAGCGACTATATCGGACAAATGAATGTTGTCATGTTTGCACCTGAAGATTTAACGGTCGTAAAAGGCAGTCCACAAGTTAGAAGACGTTTTTTAGATATGGAGATTGGGCAAATTTCTCCGGTCTATTTACACGATCTTGTGACGTTTCAAAAAATATTAAAGCAGCGTAATCATTTATTAAAAGATAGTCGCGGTAAAAAGTTGGATGAAACACTGTTCTCGATTTATACGGAGCAGTATGTAGCGGCGGCTGTGAAAGTGATTCGTAAACGCTTTGAATTTATGGAGCTTTTGCAACAATGGGCAGATCCGATTCATTTCGGTATATCACGAGAACTTGAAAAGCTCGAGATTAAATATCGTCCTGTTAGCGGATTGGAGCGAGATTTTACAGAGCAGCAAATGTGCGAACATTTATTGCAAAAGTTAGACGAACAAAAACAACGAGAACTTGAGCGCGGTGTGACGCTCGTTGGTCCCCACCGTGATGACTTAGCATTTTTTGTAAATGGCTATGATGTACAAACATACGGCTCACAAGGGCAACAGCGTACAACCGCTTTATCATTAAAGCTTGCGGAGATTGAATTAATTCAGCAAGAAACTGGCGAAGCGCCGATTTTACTGCTCGATGATGTTTTGTCTGAGCTAGACGACTATCGCCAATCGCATTTATTAAACACAATACGTGGGAAAGTGCAGACGTTTGTGACAACGACAAGTGTTGATGGAATTGAGCACGAAACAATACGTGAAGCGAAGATGTTTCATGTGAAACAAGGTTCTGTAGACGTGTAATACATCGCGTTTTCAGAGCCTTGTCAGGTTCGATAACAAAAATGGAACGCCATGAAAGAGTAGGTGGAGTAATAATGGCAGAAGAAACAAAGCCGGCTGCATATGATGCCGATCAGATACAAGTATTAGAAGGTCTAGAAGCTGTCCGAAAACGTCCAGGGATGTACATCGGTTCAACAAGCTCTAAAGGTCTTCACCATTTAGTATGGGAAATCGTCGATAACAGTATTGATGAAGCATTAGCAGGTTATGCGACTGATATCGTTGTAGCCATCGAGAAAGACAACTGGATTCGCGTTGAGGATAACGGTCGTGGGATTCCTGTTGATACACAAGAAAAAATGGGGAAACCAGCCGTAGAAGTTATTATGACTGTGTTACATGCCGGCGGTAAATTCGGCGGCGGCGGATATAAAGTATCAGGCGGTCTGCATGGTGTAGGGGCATCGGTTGTAAATGCGTTATCAACAACCACAATCGTTCAAGTACACCGCGACGGTCATATCCACGAAATTATTTTTGAACGTGGTCAAACAGTACAGCCTCTTAAAGTAATCGGGGATACAGACCATAATGGTACGACAACTCGCTTTAAAGCGGACCCTGAAATCTTTAAAGAAACAACTGTTTATGAATACGATATTTTAGCGCACCGCGTACGTGAGCTTGCTTACTTAAACCGCGGGATTCGCATTTCAATCGTTGATGAGCGTGAAGGACAAGAACGTCGTAATGATTATCATTACGAAGGCGGGATTAAATCATACGTTGAACATATCAACGAGAAAAAAGAACCGCTTCATGAAGCAATTGACTTAAAAGGTGAAAAAGATGGAATCTCAATCGAAATTGCGATGCAATACAATTCAGGCTTCGCATCAAACATCTTCTCATTTGCGAACAACATTAATACGTATGAAGGTGGTACACATGAGTCTGGTTTCAAAACAGCACTTACACGTGTTATCAATGATTACGCACGTAAAAACAATCTATTAAAAGCTGCGGATGCGAATCTTTCAGGTGAAGATGTTCGTGAAGGCTTAGTAGCGATTGTGTCAATTAAGCACCCAGACCCTCAATTTGAAGGTCAAACGAAAACAAAACTAGGAAACTCAGAAGTGAGCACGATTACAAATTCATTGTTCTCTGAGCACTTTGAACGTTTCTTATTAGAGAATCCAACGGTTGCTCGTACAATCGTTGATAAAGGGTTAGTCGCTTCTCGCGCACGTGTTGCAGCGAAGAAGGCACGTGAAATGACACGTCGTAAATCGGCGCTTGAAGTTTCAAGCTTACCTGGTAAACTAGCAGACTGTTCTTCTCGTCATCCTGAAGAATGTGAAATCTACATTGTAGAAGGGGACTCTGCAGGTGGTTCAGCAAAATCTGGTCGTGACCGTCACTTCCAAGCTATCTTGCCACTACGCGGTAAAATCTTAAACGTTGAAAAAGCACGTTTAGATCGTATTTTATCGAATGCAGAGATCCGTATGATGATTACCGCAATCGGTACAGGTATCGGTGAAGAATTTAATTTAGAAAAAGCACGTTATCACAAAATCGTTATCATGACCGATGCCGATGTCGATGGCGCGCATATTCGTACACTACTATTAACATTCTTCTTCCGCTTCATGCGTCCGTTAATCGAAGCAGGCTACGTGTACATTGCACAGCCACCACTTTATCAAGTGAAACAAGGCAAGCACGTTGAATATTGCTACTCAGATGCAGAGCTACAAGAAATTTTAACGCGTCTTCCACAACAACCAAAACCACTTGTACAACGTTACAAAGGTTTAGGGGAAATGAACGCTGACCAATTATGGGATACAACAATGGACCCTGCGCACCGCGTACTATTACAAGTAGAGTTAGATGATGCGCTTGAAGCAGACCGCGCATTTGAAGATTTAATGGGTGATGACGTAGAACCACGTCGTCAATTCATTCACGAAAACGCAGTATATGTTGAAAACTTAGATATTTAGGTGAGCGAAGGGAGGTCACATACGTTGACTGAAGCAAATAACTCCGGTGTAAAGGGAGTAAATATTACAAAGACAATTAAAACGGCATTCTTAGATTATGCGATGAGTGTTATCGTATCACGTGCTCTACCAGACGTACGTGACGGCTTAAAGCCAGTACAACGTCGTATTTTATACGGAATGCAAGAACTAGGTAGTACATCTGATAAACCATACAAAAAGTCAGCACGTATCGTCGGGGATGTAATGGGTAAGTATCACCCTCATGGTGACTCTTCTATTTACGAAGCGATGGTCCGCATGGCTCAAGATTTCAGCTACCGCTATATGCTCGTTGATGGTCATGGTAACTTCGGTTCTGTCGATGGTGACGGCGCCGCTGCGATGCGTTATACGGAATCTCGTATGTCAAAAATCGCAATGGAAATGCTACGTGATATTAACAAAAACACAATCGATTATAAAGACAACTACGATGGCAATGAAAAAGAGCCAGCTGTATTACCAGCGCGTTACCCGAACCTTTTAGTAAATGGTGCTTCTGGTATCGCAGTAGGTATGGCAACAAATATTCCACCTCACCAATTAGGTGAAATCATCAACGGTGTATTAGCGCTTTCTGAAAATCCAGCGATTACAACCGAAGAACTAATGGAAATTATTCCAGGACCCGATTTCCCAACTGGCGGTATTATTTTAGGCCGTAGCGGTATTCGTCAAGCGTACGAAACAGGTCGAGGCTCAATTATGATTCGTGCAAAAGTTGAAATCGAAGAAAAAGCGAGTGGCAAAGAAGTAATCGTCATTAATGAACTTCCTTACCAAGTCAATAAAGCGAAATTAATCGAAAAAATTGCAGAACTTGTACGTGATAAAAAAATCGATGGTATCACAAGTTTACGTGATGAATCTGACCGTACTGGTATGCGTGTCACAATCGATGTGCGTAAAGATTCGAATGCGAATGTCGTATTGAACAACCTTTACAAACAAACAGCGATGCAATCAAGTTTCGGTATTAATACATTAGCTTTAGTCAATGGCCAACCAAAAACATTAAGCCTAAAAGAATGTTTATACCATTACTTAGAGCACCAAAAAGAAGTCATTCGTCGTCGTACAGAGTTTGAACTTAAAAAAGCAGAAGACCGCGCACATATCTTGGAAGGTTTACGTATTGCACTTGATCATATCGATGCAATCATCGCGCTAATTCGTGGTTCACAAACATCAGATGTTGCGAAACGTGGTTTAATTGAGGAATTCAAATTATCTGAACGCCAAGCACAAGCAATTTTAGATATGCGTCTACAACGTTTAACAGGTTTAGAGCGCGATAAAATTGAAGCAGAATACAATGAGCTTCAAGCGTTAATCCACCGATTACGTGATATCTTAGCGAATGAGGAAAAAATTATTGAAATCATTCATACCGAATTAAACGAAATTCGTGAAAAATTCAATGATGCTCGTCGTACAGAAATTATCGCAGGTGGCGCTGGTATGATCGAGGATGAAGATTTAATCCCTCGTGAAAACTCAGTACTTACATTAACGCATAATGGTTATATCAAACGTCTACCTGCTAACACTTACCGTAGTCAGCGACGTGGTGGTCGTGGTGTACAAGGTATGAATACGCATGAAGATGACTTTGTAGAACATCTATTGTATACATCAACGCATGATACGATTTTATTCTTCACATCAAAAGGGAAAGTATTCAAAGCAAAAGGCTATGAAATCCCTGAATACGGTCGTACTGCGAAAGGCTTACCAATCGTCAACTTATTAAACGTTGATAAGGGTGAGCATGTCACTGCGATGATTCGTGTTCCTTCATACGAAGAAGATGCGTACTTTATCTTTACAACACGTACAGGTGTAACAAAACGTACTTCATTATCGCAATTCGCCAACATTCGTACGAACGGCTTAATCGCTATTTCATTACGTGAGGACGATGAGTTAATTTCAGTACGTCTAACAGATGGCACGAAAGAAATCGTTATCGGTACACATAACGGGATGCTTGTCCGCTTCAAAGAAGAAGACATTCGCCCAATGGGACGTACTGCCGGCGGTGTCCGTGGTGTTCGTTTGAAAAATGATGACTTCGTAGTCGGCATGGAAATTCTAGAGCCGGGTCAAGAAGTATTAGTTGTTACAGCGAATGGTTACGGTAAACGTACGTCAGAAGATGAGTATCGTCTACAAACTCGTGGTGGTGTCGGTATTAAAACCATCCAAGTAACAGATAAAAATGGTCCAATGGCTGCTGTGAAAACAGTAACTGGTGAAGAAGATATTATGCTGATTACGGATAATGGCATGTTGATCCGTATGGACGTTGAAGATATTTCTGTAATTGGACGTAGTACACAAGGTGTTCGTTTAATCCGTTTATCAGATGGCGAACATGTTGCGACTGTTGCAAAAGTAGAAAAAGAAGTACCTGAAGATGATATCGATGGCGATGAAGCGTCTGAATCAGAAGAATAATTTATAACTATAAGAGACTAGGATTTATTCCTGGTCTCTTTTTTTATGTAAATTAAATAATGTTAATCATATTTAAAATATGATAAGATACTATTGACCTATTATTGGAGTGAAAAAATAATACTAATGCTATATAAAAGTAAAATTAATGAAGCATTTGAATCAAATTAAAAGAAGAGGTGTTCATATGGAAGGTGTGTTAACGAAAATACCAGAAGTTCGCTTAGGAAGTATTGTGTGTGAAGACATTATGGGAAGTACTCAGTCACCAATTATTAAAAAAGGGACAAAGGTAACGCGTGAAGTGATTCAAGTATTTAATGCCTTTCAGGTGAAAACGGCATATGTTACGGGACCTGTTATGTCTACGGATGTTATTGAGCAGCAGACAATGATTACAACACCGCTCAATTTTGATGAACCATTAACACCATTTAAGAAGCGCTATCGTAATGCCGTTGAAAAATTTAAAAATGAATTTTTAAGCTGGGAGTCAGGTGCGAAGATTTCAATTCCAAATGTACGAGAAATCATTCTACCTCTTATTAATGATACGCTGCGCTACCGTCTACGGATTTTTACACTGAACGAATATTCAAATCCACGTGACTATATTTACAATCATGCCATTTCAACAGCACTTATTACAGCGGTAATCGCGCAAAAAATGAATTACACGAAAGGTGAGGTGATTCAGTTGGCACTTGCTTCTATGATTGCAGACAGTGGAATGGCTAAAATACCGAAAAAAATTCGTGAAAAGGCTGGTCCTCTTTCACAGTATGAATTTCAGATGATTAAAGAGCATCCTCGCGACAGTCTTCTTATGGTAAAAGAACTTCCATTAGTTAAAACAGAAATGAAGATTGCGATTTTTCAGCATCATGAACGTTTAGATGGTAGTGGCTATCCATGTAACTCTGTTGGTAATACGATTACTGTGTGCGCACATATTTTAGCTGTTGCAGATGTATTTCATGCCATGACTTGTGAGCGTATATATAAGAAAGCAACGTCTTCCTTTAATGTAATTGAAATGATTCAAAAAGAAGAGTTCGGTAAATTCCATATTGAACCTGTGCAAGCGTTATTAGATTGTGTGACAGATGTTGGCTTAGGAACGAGTGTTATGTTATCCAATCATTCAATAGGACAAATTGTTTTTACGAATAAGAATAATCCAACACGTCCAGTTGTAAAGATTGTAGGTTCTGATGAAACGATTGATCTTTCAAAAAGCAAAGATTTATATATAGAGAAAGTTTTAGTGAAAGATTAATAATAGAAGAATGAACTTATAGGGGCTTTGTATTGTATATAATGCGTACGTAATACGCTTTCATACGTTATTTTCATTCAAATAGTTTTCTTTAAAATTATTTCACAAAAGTTGTTGACTTCAATGGGGAATCTCTATATAATAAATTATGTTGAGTCGCCAAGAGCGTGACCGACAAAAACATAATAAAATTTCTTTTAAAAAAGTTGTTGACAACTTTAAAAAAGATGTGTTATTATATATAAGTCGTTAAGATAACGGTAAACGAAATGAACCTTGAAAACTGAACAAGCAAGATGTAATCACAATAAATTCGGTTCAATTGAATCGAAAAAATGTTATCAAGCAAGATAACGCTAGCAAAGCA
>NZ_JBHUOR010000018.1:0-104860 GCF_042686175.1 Kurthia populi
AACGAATTAAGGCAAAATTAAAAATGAGCCCGGTACAATACCGAACTCATTTTATACAAGCTGCTTAAACAAAATAACCGTGTCTAACAATTAGGGGTCACTTCAGCAGTTGTCTTTGGAAGTGCTTTTTTAGTTAATGAACACTTACGATAGCTTAACGAAAATGAAAGCATGTCACAGCTAATTTTCGGGTATACTTAAAGGGAATATAGAAACGATGAGGTGGCATGATGGCAGTGGATTTAACGGGGAAAACGATTTTAATAACAAGTGGTGGTACACTTGAAAAGTGGGATAAAGTACGCGGTCATACAAATATGGCCACAGGAACAATGGGTACATATTTAGCAGAAGAAGCACAGAAACTTGGTGCGACAATTATTTATTTAAATGGCTATTTTGCGAAGAAGCCAACGAATGATGACAATTTATTGCTCATTACTTTTGAGGGCATCGAAGACTTAGGCGAAAAAATCAAGCATTTCGTGACGACACAATCAATTGATGCCGTCATTATGGCTGCAGCGGGCAGTGACTGGCTTGTAGATGAAATTTTAGACCAACAAGGGCAGCCGGTTTTAGAAGCAGGAAAATTATCGAGTGATGAACCACCAATCATTAAATTTAAAAAAGCACCTAAAATTTTACCGCAAATTAAAACGTGGAATGCAGACGTCACACTTGTCGGCTTTAAACTAGAGGATGCGACAAATGAGGAGCTTGTAGCACGTGCAAAAAAACGCATGGACACATCGAAAGCCTCGTTTATGGTCGCTAATCAGTCCGGCTCATTATATACGACCGATGTCGATCATTATATTATTAATGAACAAGGTGACTATGAAATCTTTGCCGGCAAACGAGCTGCAGCGAAGGGTCTTATGGCGACGCTTGCAACGCATTTGAATCATTGAGACTGGGAGATAGTGGAACAAAACCGCTCCTAGGAGTAATAGAAGACAGTGATACAATCTTTTTAGATAGTGGCTCAACGACGCATCCTTTAGCAAAATACATAAAAATGCGTCAACAAATCACTGTTGTAACGAACTCTTTACTCGTCGTCAATGAATTAGTTGATAGTGAAGTAGATGTTTTATTAATCGGCGGCAAATTGCGACATTCAGAAAAATCCATCACGGCGTATGATATGCTTTTTCAATTTGATGCTTTAAATATTCAAAAAGCCTTTATTTGCACTAGTGGGATTTCACTTGAAAATGGACTGTCTGATTATGATATCGATGAAATTCGAACGAGACGTCAAATTATGAAAAATAGTAAACAAACGTATGTATTATGCGACCATTCGAAGTTTGAGCAAGATGTTACAATAAAAACATGTGATCTTCAAGAGCTTGAAGCGATTATTACAGATGCAGGTGTTGATGAAGAGGTAAGGAAACGCTTTAGTGAAGCGGGACATCGGATGATAATTGCCTAGTAGAGAACCATCGTTTTAGCGAACGATGGTTTTTTCATCCCTAAATTCGCTATACTACTAAAGGAGGTGAAAAATATGAAAAAATTTGCATGGCTTATGATACCAGCGCTTTTATTAGGAGCATGTCAGCAGGAAGAGCCGCAAAAAGCAGCTACACCGACGACAAAGACACAAAAAGAAGAACCGCAGCTTCATTTGTCAAATAAGGAAAAGCAGCTACTCGCTGCCAAAGTGACGGAGCGAATGGGTGGACGTCCACTTGTGCGTGATAGTGAAGAGCAGTCGGGGGTGATGTATGCAGATTTACTTAATTTAAATGATTCAAAGCAAGAAGAACTTTATTTTTTGACGAAAACACCAACAGGCTATTTTGAGGAAATATGGGGACTTGTAGATGGGCAAGTTACACAGCTTTATAGTCAGATGATTCGTGTGACAAAAATGACCCAGCGCTCGCTTGTGACGCATAATGAGCATGTCTTTTTAGGAGCAACAATTGCTTATGAAAAAGATGGCTTAAAGCAGTTAAAAAGCACGTATCAGCATGTAGGTGACCAAAAATTAATACTAGATGAAGGTATACATATTGAATTACCACTTGGCTCAAATGAACCAACAGCGGCGAGTAAAAATTTAGTAACAGATGAGCCGGCAACGCTTGCAGAGTATGAAGCGCTCGTAAAATCTTATAAGGTGACACAAACTTTATTAAAAAATGAACAAGGTGTCGTATCAATGGCCGTGCCGTTTAACGCAGCGAACGCTAAGCTAGATACTATTTATAAGCAGTTGACAGGAAAAACGTATCAGGTGAAGTCGAATGTGGCAACGATTTCGACCGAAGAGCAGCAAGAGCTGATGTCGAAGTTAGCCGCATTATCATTGTTCCATGAAAATCGGACATTGACTAATATGACAGATAAAGAACTATCACAATATGCGGCACATGATATTGTCAATGGCGCTTTGCGTTTTTTTGACGTTCATTTTACAGAGATAGCAGAGTCGGTGAAAACGATTGAGGGCTTTGTCTATATTGGCTATAACCGCAATGAACTAGACCCTTTAATGGAGGAAATCTTTGGTCGTAGTGTAAGGTGGCAAAATGTGTCGCTGAAAAATTCTAAATTACCGCATGATTTAATTGTATCTAAACAGTATATTTATTTACCGAAGCTAAAAAACGTACCGAAGGCGACATTGCCGGTTATTCAACATTTAGTGCCGATTTCAGCAGATGAATTTTATGTGGAATTGGCTTTTTATAAACTAGGAAACAATCCATTAGGATATACGGAAGATACTTTTTTAGTGCCTGAGCGGATGTGGTCTGAGGAGATGCGTCGAGCCGTTCAACGAAGCAAACCGAAAAAGGGCTATGCGCTCGTGAAAAAAGACGATACCTTGCAAATTGAAAAAATTATTTTTGATGAAACACTATCATATAATGAATTAATAAATACTCGCTAGTCTATATAGAATAAAAAAACAGCGCCATTTAGCGTTGTTTTTTATTTATGCTTTCTTCAAACAATTTTTCGATTTGCAGTAAATCATTTGCAGGTAATTGAGACCGAATAAAAACGGTTGGTTTTGCACTGTTTAATTGTATTCGTGAACAAATAATATTAACATCTGCTTCTTCCACAGTATCAACAAACGCTAATAAAAATCGACCTTTAAAATGCGTTTGTAAAAATTGTTTTGCATATTGTTGGTAAAGTAATGAGAAGTCACAGAAAAAATAAATTCGGATTGTTGGAATAAAGCTATCTATTGGGATTAAAACGTTACACAATGTTAAGTGTACTGCACGGAAATGGTCAGATTCACACATTTCCATGGCGGTAGAATAACTTTCCCATAGTGTATTAAAACGTTCCATATATAATGGGGAAATCGTTTCTAACCGTTCAAAGTCGATTGAATTAAATGTCGCAACAAGCCAGTAATCAATATGGAATAGCTGACTTGCAATATAGTTTTTATAAAGTGTAGCGCTGACAAACTGTTGCTCGTGAGTAGTTAACGGGCGAAATTGTGCTTCAAATTGTTCAATCCACAGTTGCAAAGAGACCGTCTCTTTTGAAAATTGATGGTAAAGCGGGGCATAGTCAATGACAGATTCTAAATTAATAATATCAAACGTATCATAGACCAATAATAAAATGCGCCAATCATCATCTGTCCAATTTTCTAAAAAAGGAGGACGAGCAGGAATAGAAGCCGCATAAAATAGTTGTTGCTCCTGTTCGGTCAAGTCAACATGCTTGAACAAGCGTCTTTCTGTTAGAAGTATAGATAAGGAAAGGGTTTGAAGGCTTTCTTGTACATAAGGAATTTGTAAGTAATCAAAAATCTTTGAGGTACGTTCTATATAAAAAGAAACATTTTCTAAATTTGGTATAAGTGGTAATGTTCGATGAGAAGAGAAGAGAAAAATTGTCCCGAGTATACGAATTTTATGTTCAGGTCCTTCAACTGATAAGGTAGAACCACATGAAAAATGGAGTCCGTAAACAGTCATATAACCATTGATTTCTTTTATCTTTCGACGCAACTTCGACTCGCTAATATGGACAGCTTCACAAAAATCATATGTATCAATGGATTTATGTAAAAAAGTCTGCATAAAAACTTCATATGCTAATTCTCTTGAATAAATATAATCAACATAATTTTGTGTATGAATCGTATGACGAATAAAACGTATGCCATGATGCTTATGAATAATAAATTCTGCTTCATCAGGCTGATAAATTTCTTCAACTTCAGCTTTAAGTTCACGGCACATTTTTTTAATTGTTTCTACACTAGCATAGGCAAGTTTACTCGCTAAAAATTGGCTAGATACAAAGTCATCTTGCTTATCAAGTAGTTCAATAAGATCTTTTTTTAACCATGTTGCCTTCGAAATGCCAAACATTTGGGCTACCTCCTTCAACTTTTTATTTACTGAGGAACAAAAGCTGACTTAGTAAAGTACTCTTATTTTACTATAAAATAGAATGTAACAGGATATAGAATTTAGAAAATTCTTAACAAATAGGAGGGGACAATGTGATTGCAATCGTGCAACCAATTTATGTCGCGAAGATAAAGAGAGCCAATGAGCCCATTTGGAAAGATCTTATTTGTCAAAACAGTTACCAATCAGAGGATTATATGGGAGAGTGTTTTTACGTATATGAAGAACGAGTACATCAGGGAAATCGTTTTTTTTCGTTGCAGCGCACGATGATTAGTGAACCAATTGGTTGGATGAATGAGAAAAGTTTGATGCTTTCAGCGTATGTCGAATTACCAAAATCTGAACATATTTATCATTTTTCAGGAACAGGCATGTGTTATACACATCCCAATGGTGGCCGCATGGATCAATTGTATCCAGCACTTCATATTTTTGAAGGGCAAGCTTTTTTACCACTTGAAACAGTGAAAATCGGCAATAATATTTGGCATCGAGGCAAAATAGGTGATACAAGTGCATGGGTTCAAGCTACTCATTTAATCTAATTTTTAGTGCTTGCTAGTCTATATAAAATAAAATATATTTGTAAATAATCATTTATAGCGAAAAGAGAGGGTTTACTCCGCCGGTGGACGTTCTCTTTTCGCTATATTTTTATGAGGCACAATTTTTGACTTTGAAAACCGATAAGTTTACTTTTATATGGAAGGAGTGATGAATTAATGACTTATTTAACACCATTTACATTCAATAACGGCGTGACATTACGTAATCGCTATGTGATGGCACCGATGACAACCTATTCTGCAAATGCAGATGATACGGTTTCAGATGAAGAAATTGCGTATTACAAGGAGCGCTCATATGGCGTTGGGGCAGTCGTGACAGCTTGTACATATGTCATTGCAAATGGGAAAGGCTTCCCAGGACAAATTGCGGCTCATACGGATGCTTATATTCCTAGTCTTTCAAAAATAGCTTCAGCGATTCACGAAGGTGGTTCAAAAGCGATTTTACAAATTTACCATGGTGGACGCCAAGCAGTACGTGAATTAGTACCAAATGGTGATGTCGTTAGCGCGAGTGATACAGTAGCGGCAGATGGTGGCAGTGCGCGTGCGTTAACAATTGATGAGATTCACGACATCATTCAAGCATTTGGTGAAACGACACGCCGCGCGATTGAAGCAGGCTTTGACGGCGTTGAGATTCATGGTGCGAATACGTATTTATTACAGCAATTTTTCTCAGGCTTTACGAATCAGCGCAACGATGTGTATGGTGGTTCTGTTGAAAAACGTATGCGCTTCCCATTAGAGGTTGTAGCAGAAGTGAATCGCGTAAAGGCTCGCTATGCAGACAAACAATTTATCGTAGGATATCGTTTTAGTCCAGAAGAGCCTGAAGAGCAGGGGATTACAATGGATGAGACGATTCAATTAGTAGATCGCTTAGCAGATGCGGGATTAGATTATTTGCATATTTCACTAGGTGATTTCCGTGCGAACGCGCGTCGTTATAGCGGTGAAAAAGAAAATCGTATTCAAATCCTGCATCGTGTCATTCGTGGTCGCGTACCGTTTATCGGTGTAGGCTCTATTTATTCAAAACAAGATGCACAACAAGCAAGTGAGACTGGCGCAGAGCTACTAGCGCTTGGACGTGAGCTGTTAATTGAGCCACATTGGGTTGAAAAAATTGCAGCAGGAGAAGAGGTTATTACGGAAATGGATATGACGCGTGATAATGTCATTCCTGGACCGTTAATGGATATGATGAAATTACGTCAAGGCTGGGTTCCGGGCGTCAAATAAATATAAAAAGAGACTTTGACATATTTTCATATAAGCATAAGAAAAACCGGAATTGCGCGGTGGCGCGGTTCCGGTTTTTCGTTGCGAACGTTAAAAAAGGAGAATGACGTGTTTTGGCCGAGTCTCTTTTTTTATATTATTTCTTTTCTTCGTTTTTCTTTACCCAATAATCAGCGTTTTTGATACCAAGTTTGATTGGATCAAATGTAGGATCTTTACCTTCTTTTTTCTGTTGTTCATAGTCTTTTAAAGCAATTAATGTTGGCTTCACTAAGAATAGTAAGGCGATAACGTTTACCCAAACCATTAGGCCAAGACCGATATCACCGAGCGTCCAAGCAGCCGTTGATGTTTTTACAGAACCATAGTATAGCCCGATTAAGAAAATTAATTGCATAAAGATAATCGCAATTTTTAATTTTTTACCTTCTAGGAAGTACGCTAAGTTTGTTTCGGCAATATAGTAGTATGCCATGATTGTTGTGAAGGCAAAGAAGAATAATGCAATCGCAACGAAACCAGCACCAAATCCTGCAAGAGGGAATGCGTGCTCAAGTGCTGCCTGTGTATAGGCCGTACCCGCTTCTACACCTGGAATATGTTCAACAATAAATTCACCCGCTTTTGGACCCGACTCATAGGCTACATTGTATTGACCTGTGAATAGAATAATGAAAGCTGTTGCGGTACATACTAAGAATGTATCAAAGTAGATTGAGAATGCTTGTACAAGACCTTGTTTAACAGGGTGAGATACCTCTGCAGCAGCGGCGTGGTGAGGGCCAGTACCTTGACCAGCCTCATTGGCATAAATACCACGTTTTACACCCCATGCGATGGCAGCACCAAGAATTCCGCCAAACATTTCATTGGCACCAAATGCACTTGAGAAAATTAAACCAAATACAGTTGGAATTTGATCAACATTTAAAATGATAATAATAAGTGCGATTAAAATATAGGCACCTGCCATAAATGGTACGATAATTGAAGCAACTGTTGCGATACGTTTTACGCCACCAACAATAATGATACCAATAAAGATAACTAAGAAAGTACCTGACACCCAGGCAGGAATATTAAAGGCATTATTCATTGCGTCTGCAATTGAATTTGATTGTACAGTAGGCATTAAAATCGCCATTGCTAGTACACCAACAACTGCAAAAACCATCCCTAACCACTTCTTGCCTGAAAATTTATGAATGTAGTAGGCAGGACCACCACGATAAATACCGTTTTTCTCCTCTTTATAAATTTGAGCAAGCGTCGACTCTACATATGCCGTTGCGGCACCGATAAAACCAAGTACCCACATCCAGAAGATTGCCCCAGGGCCACCGAACGCGATTGCTGTTGCGGTACCCGCGATGTTACCTACACCAATACGGCCAGATAATGCCATTGCCATCGCTTCAAATGATGAAACACCAGCTGATGATTTTTCTCCTTTAGCCAATTGCACGAACATGTCTTTGAAGAAGCGAACCTGCACAAAACGTGTCATAAACGTAAAAATTAAACCAACAATTAAAATACCGTAAATCATGACAGGGCTCCAAAGCCAGTTATTGACTGTCGTTAACATTTCCTCCATAACATCACCTCTTTTATAAAATTATTCTTTCTGCATATTATTATATTCTGACAATTCATAACATTCAATACAATTTTAGCATGAAAATCATAACCAGGTAAAAGTATCCAATATATTAGATGCTTTAAAGCATTGATATTAAAGAGAAAACGAAGTATTTTAGAGCATCTGTTTCAAATAAATATTTTTTGTGAAAAATAAATTGTTATTTGAAAAAGAATATTGTAGAAAAATGACTAATTGGATGAAATCAAAAAAAGAGCTACTTTTTCGTAGCTCCTGTCAGACTTATGCATAATTTTCTAAAAATGCATGGCCCGCTTCTGTAACCGTTACATCACCGACACCAAATGTAACCTCACAATTTCCATCCGTCAACATGCTTGAAATACCAATTACATAATGATGTTGCTTTGCTTGTTGAATGGCCTCATGCATTTGCGCGTCATTTAATGTATTTTCCCATTTTGTATAATCCCGATTAAAGCGTGCTAGATCTTGAAGTAGTGCATAAAGATGGTCCATCAGAACCCCTCCTTCCGTTATCGTCTTTATCATACGCCAGTGAGCAATAAAATTAAAAAAATAAGCCCCTTTCTTTACAAAAATAATCGAGGGTGCTATGATAAATCTATAAACTGACGAACGTTCGTAAGGGAGATGATGAAATGACACAGCAAGATATTATGAATGCAGGATTACGTAATTTTGCAGAGCATGGCTATGAAGGGGCTTCAATGGCGATGATTGCGGAGACAGTAGGCATTAAAAAACAATCGATTTATACGCATTTTAAAAATAAGGATGCGTTGTTTTTAGCTGTATGTGAGGAATGCATTACACAGGAAATGAATTTTATCCAATCTGTCATTGAAACACAAACAGATTATAAGCAATTGTTTGAGCGTTATATTATACGTTATCAGGAAAATGATGCGACGAAGTTTTGGCTGCGTATGATGTTCTTTCCACCACAGCATTTGTACACAGAAGTGATGGATGGGGTATACCGCTATTTAGATGCTATAGAGGAACTTGTAACGGAAATGTTTAGGGTGTCGGAGGTAGTGACAAACGAAGTAGCGCCAGCGGTTATGGCGCAAGCTTACTTGGCAATCTTAGATAGTATGTTTGTTGAATTATTATATGGTGATGCCAGTCGTGCAACGCGTCGTCTAGAAGCCGCATACACGATTTTTGAACGTGGCATTTAGGAGGAGAAAAAATGAAAAACTGGATGTATGTACTTGCAGCAGGTCTTGTAGAGATTTTATGGGTATTTGGCTTAAAGGCATCAGAGTCTGTCTTAGAATGGGCGGGAACTATCGGCTTAATCGTCATTTCCTTCTATTTAATTATGAAGGCAACTTCGCATTTACCGGTCGCGACTGTGTATGCAGTATTTACGGGTATCGGGACAGCGGGCACAGTTGCTGTTGGGATGCTATTTTTAGACGAGCCATTTAGTTGGTTGAAGATTTTATTTATTACGACATTATTAGTAGGTGTTATTGGCTTAAAACTTGTCACAGGTGAAAAGGAGGCAGCTTAACATGGCTTGGATCGCATTAATTGTAGCAGGTTTATCAGAAGTAATCGGTGTAAATGGAATGAATATGCTGGCGCGTCGTGATAAGCGTGGCCTATTTGTGATGATTATTGGTTTTATCATCAGTTTCTCGCTCTTAAAATATGCGATGATGTCGCTTCCGATGGGCATGAGCTACGCTATTTGGACAGGGATTGGTACAGTGGGTGCTGCCTTGATTGGAATGTTTTTCTACGGTGAGTCTAAAAGTGCGCTACGTCTAGCGTGTATCGCGCTTATTCTTGGCTCAGTGATTGGCTTGAAATTAATCGCGTAAATGACAAGGCCTGATTTAGTATCAGGTCTTTTTTTATTGCATGAAAACGCCTTCCAAATTATAGTAATGAAAAGGAGTGGTGCAAGATGTGGAAAAAAATAGGCCTCATTATTTTAACTGTAGTCGTTGTTTTTTTCATTGCGACGATCACATTAACCATTTTACAAAAGACAAAGCAGCCTGAGGTGAAAAAAGTAGCTGTAGCGATAGATGAGAACAAGGCTCTTAACCATTTATCGCAATCGATTACCTTTCAAACGATTTCATACGATGATCGCACGAAAATCAATTTTAAGCCGTATGATGAGTTTTTATCTTTTTTAGAAAAAACGTATCCACATGTATATGATGAGCTGGATGTAAAGCACATTAATGACTACAGTGTCTTATTTAAGTGGAAGGGACAAAGTAGTGACGCACCGATTGGGCTCATGGCGCATTATGATGTTGTGCCTGTCGCAAAAGGAACTGAAAAGAACTGGGAACAGCCACCATTTAGCGGCGTAATTGATGATAAGTACGTTTGGGGGCGCGGTACATTAGATGATAAAGTAGGCGTTATTGGTATTTTAGAAGCTGTGAATCATCTGTTAGCAGAAGGCCATAAGCCAGCACAAGACCTTTATTTACTCTTTGGTCATGATGAGGAAATTGGTGGCGATGAAGGTGCAGCAAAGATTGTCGCGTACTTAGAGAAGGAAGGCATTCATCTGCGTTATGTGCTTGATGAGGGGGGTGTCATTGTAGAGGATATGGTGCCAGGTGTAAGTGAGTCGATTGGCGTTATTGGAATTGCAGAGAAGGGCAGTGCGAATGCAACGCTCACAGTAGAGGGAAGCGGCGGTCATTCATCACAACCAAAGGATGTTACCACACTTGGGCGTTTAGCACATGCCATTTCAGCTCTTGAGGAAACACAATTTCCAAGTGATATTCAGGGCCCTACAAAAGAGATGTTCACCTATGTGACACCAGAAATGTCCTTTGGTTACCGATATGTATTTGCGAATCAGTGGGTATTTAAGCCGATTATTAAATCCATTTTACTCGACAAACCTGCTACAGCGGCTGTTACACGAACAACGATTGCCCCAACCGTTTTAACTGCAGGAGATAAGACAAATATTTTACCAGAGAAAGCGACGGCTACAATTAATATGCGCGTCATTCCTGGCGATACATTGGATTCGTTGAAAAAGGAAATCGAAAAAATTATTGATGACAACCAAGTGCAAGTCCATGTAGAAGGCGAAGTCGCATCAAGTGTGTCTAAAACAGATAATGCAGCCTTTAAAGAAATTCAACAGGCTGTTTTAGCGACGCATGACAATACGGTTACTACGCCTTACATTATGATTGGAGGAAGTGACGCCAAGCACTATCAAGATGTCGCCGATGATACGTACCGCTTCTTACCAATCGCGATGGAGAAAGATGGCTTAGAGCGAATGCATGGCACAAATGAGCGTATTGAAAAACAAGCATTTATCGATGCGATTTCCTTCTATGTAACCTTAATTAAAAATAATATGAACTAAGTAATAAGGAGGCTACCATGTATAGGTAACCTCCTTTTTTAGCCATTCATCGTTTTTAATGTTAATAAATCCATGACATTATTAATTAAATAGGTAGGCTCTTCTGCTAATAAACTTTCTTGTGAATGGCTACCCCAGGTCACCGCACATGTTTTAATACCAGCCGCCTTTCCCATTTGCAAATCAAATGTCGCATCCCCAATCATGACCGCCCTTTCAAGCGGAAAGTGATGCCGCTGCTGTAGTAGGAAAATACTTTCTGGATTTGGCTTATGCTCTGCGACCATATCGGCACCAATCACATCGCTAAAATAATCACGAATGCCAATGAGTGTCAAGTTGCGTAATAACGCATTACTATGTTTGCTAGACGCAACATAGCATGCATCTAAGTTGGAAAGTGTTTGTAAAACTTCAGGGATACCATCGTAGACATGGATATATTCTTTTTCATATTCTTTATATAAAATGCGAAATAATGTAATAAGTTCAGCTAAATCTGTGTCATTGAGTGGTTCAGCTGCCATTGCTTGAAATGATTTTTCAATTGGAATGCCCATATAGTAGGTAATCGTTTCATCGCTTGGTACGGTTAAATCTAAATCAAAATAAGCTTTGCGTGTCGCAATTAAACTACATTCACGTGAATCTGCTAATGTCCCGTCAAAATCAAAGATAAAGACCATTCTAGCCCACTCCTTTCAAGTCACGTACGTTATTCTTTACCCGAAAAAGGCAAAAGTTGAACAGCACCATAACAGCTAGTACGCAACGTGTTAAATAATTTTTTAAAAATAATAATATCGTCGATTGGTAAAAGAAAAAATTATGAAAGGTTTCGAGTAGAAAATGATATTTATGTCCATTTTATGCGTGTTGTTAGTTTCGGTGATGAGTGTTGTCTATCTTTTGTGTTACAATTGGATACTTTTAGGGTATAAGTTTCAGTAGAAAGGGGAGAAGCATATGCTGAAATTAGAACATTTATCAAAAGTATATCGGGGTGGCAAGAAGGCAGTAGATGACCTCAATATCGAAGTGGAAAAGGGTGAATTCATTGCCTTCATCGGTACGAGTGGGAGTGGGAAGACGACCGCCCTTCGTATGATTAATCGAATGATTGAACCAACAAGTGGTACCATCACATTAAATGGTGAAAATTTGATGAAAAAGAATCCGGTGGCACTACGACGCTCCATTGGGTATGTTATTCAACAAATTGGCTTAATGCCACATATGACAATCCGCGACAATATTACCCTCGTACCAAAGCTTTTAAAATGGTCAAAAGAGAAGAAGGACCAAAGCGCCGAAACATTAATCGACCTTGTTGACCTTCCTCGTAGTTATTTAGACATGTACCCTGCACAGCTATCTGGTGGTCAGCAGCAACGAATTGGTGTCCTACGTGCACTTGCTGCGAATCAAGACATTATTTTAATGGATGAACCGTTTGGTGCGCTAGATCCTATCACACGCGATACCCTACAAGATTTAATGAAGGACTTACAGCAGCGTTTAGGCAAAACGGTTATTTTTGTGACACATGATATGGATGAAGCCATTAAGCTTGCGGATCGTATTTGCATTATGCATAACGGGCAAATGGTGCAGTTTGATACACCAGATAATATTTTAGCCGCGCCAGCGAATGACTTCGTACGTGAATTTATCGGCTCACATCGCCTGATTCAAAACAAACCAAGTGCCAAACTCGTAGATGATGTAATGATCAAGCCGATTACGATTTCAATGGAGAAAAGCATTGATGAGGCGATTTTAATGATGGTCAAACGTCGTGTTGATACGTTGTTTGTTGTCGATGGAAAAGAACATTTACGTGGCATGATTACAGTCGAGGCTATTACAACGAATCGTAATTCGACAGATACGGTGTCTGATGTGATGACAAAAGATATTTATGCCGTACATACGGGCACGAAACTTCAGGATACTGTACGTCGAATTTTACGTCGTAATTTAAATAATATTCCAGTAATTGATGATGAAAAACATCTTGTGGGGCTTGTCACCCGCGCAAACATCGTCGATATTGTGTATGACACAATTTGGGGCGATGAGGAAACAGAAAAAGCAGAATAGGGGGCGTTATCCATGATGGAATTTATTCAAGCTAATAGTAGCGATATGCTAACGAAAACATGGGAACATCTCTACATTTCGCTAATTGCACTGGGCCTCGGCATTGTTGTCGCAGTGCCAGTCGGTATTTTGTTATCAAAAACGAACAAGGTCGCGAAAGTCGTTTTATCGATTACAAGCGTGCTGCAAACATTACCATCACTCGCAATTTTAGCGTTAATGATTCCATTTTTAGGCGTGGGGGTTGTCCCTGCAATTATCGCATTATTTATTTACGTACTATTACCGATTTTAAATAATACATACTTAGGTATGCGGTCGGTAAATTCAAACTTAGTCGCTGCGGGAACAAGTATGGGCATGACCCGTTGGCAAACGATTTATATGGTCGAATTGCCGCTTGCGATTCCTGTGATTATGGCAGGGATTCGTCTATCAGCCGTCTATGCCATTTCATGGGCAACACTCGCATCTTATATCGGTGCTGGCGGATTAGGCGACTTTATTTTTAACGGTTTAAACTTATATCAAACAGACTACATCGTAGCAGGGGCTGTCCTTGTTACCGTACTCGCACTACTTGTTGATTTTATTTTAAGCCGTGTTGAAAAATGGGTGACACCAAAAGGCTTGCGTGTCGAACGATAAGGGGGAAGGATAATGAAAAAGCTTATGGCACTTTTAGCTTGTAGTATCCTACTCGTTTTAGCGGGATGCTCAAGTCAAAACGCTGTTGAATCAGGAGATCAGGTCACGATTGCGTCTGTTTCTACAACAGAAAGCTCCATTATGGCCTATATGCTACGTGATATGATTGAACATTACACAGATGAAGAAGTAGAGATGATTAATAATTTAGGAACGAGTACGACACTTCACCAGGCAATGCTGAACGGGGATGCGAATGTTTCTGCAACGCGCTATACAGGAACAGATTTAACAGGGGCACTCGGTGAGGACCCAATTTCGGACCCTGATAAAGCATTATCAACGGTTAAAAAGCTAACGAAAGAACGCTTTAATCAAACATTCTTTGATTCGTATGGCTTTGAAAACACCTATGCTTTTTTAGTCACAAAAGAAACAGCAGATAAATATAATTTAAAAACCGTCAGTGATTTAGGGAAGGTCGCAAAAGATTTACAAGCCGGGGTAGATACTTCTTGGATAAACCGCGAAGGGGACGGCTATAAGGGCTTTACACAGGCATATGGTTTTGACTTCAAAAAAGTATATCCAATGCAGATTGGGCTTGTCTATGATGCACTACAGGCAGGGAAAATGGATGTGGTCCTAGGCTATACAACAGATGGTCGTATTAGCAGCTATGACTTAGTCGTGTTAAAGGATGATAAACAGTTCTTCCCGCCATATGATGCGAGTCCACTGGCAACAGATAAGTTACTAGAGAAAAAACCGGAAGTAAAGGCGGCAATTGAGCGCCTAATCGGTAAAGTTTCGACAGAGCAAATGCAGAAGCTAAACTATGAAGCGGATAATGATTTAATTGAGCCGTCAATCGTAGCTGAGCGCTTCTTAGAAGAGCATAATTACTTTAAAGACGATAAAGGAGGCGAGTAAAAATGGCAGATATGAATACACTCGAGCAATTTTTTTACTACCTCTCTGAAAACGGCTCTTATGTAGTACTTCAATTTTTAAATCACTTTTTAACATCGATTTACGGCGTATTGCTTGCGGCAGTTGTTGGTATTCCGATTGGCGTGTTAATTGCGAAGTATGGCAAGCTCTCCGGACCGATTATTACAATCGCCAATATTATTCAAACGATACCAGCACTCGCATTACTCGCGATTTTAATGCTTGGTATGGGACTTGGTCGTCCGACGGTTATCGTTGCCGTATTCCTATATGCGTTACTACCCATTATTAAAAATACGTATACCGGCATTACAAATATTAATCAAGATTTAATTGATGCGGGTAAAGGCATGGGCATGACGCGAAGTCAAGTGCTCTATATGATTGAGTTACCGTTATCCTTGTCTGTTATTATCGGTGGTTTGCGCATCGCACTTGTTGTGGCCATTGGTGTCGTAGCCATCGGGGCGTTCATTGGTGCCGGTGGTCTTGGCGATATTATTATTCGCGGGACGAACGCAACAAACGGTACAGCGATTATTTTAGCAGGAGCGATACCAACCGCGTTAATGGCGGTCATTGCTGATATTATTTTAAGCTTTGTTGAGCGTCGATTAGACCCAGTGAAGCGACATAAAAAAGCTTCAACACCAGAAGTACAATCATTAGAGAATTAATAGAGGCTGGCACAAAACACGTTATTTTCTTTTTTTAACGTTCGCAACGAAAAACCGGAATCGCGCTATGGTGCGATTCCGGTTTTTCTTATGCTCATATAAGAGGTTGTTTGAACATATATGTCCTAGCCTCTTTTTTACCCTTTAAATTCCTCAAATGGCTGAATCGTTAATTTCATTTGTAAAATGCCTAATTGCTCATCTGATAAGCCATAAAAATCTGTTGCTGCATTATTCAGTGCTGTTAC
The DNA here is from genome assembly GCF_042686175.1 of Kurthia populi. Classification (NCBI taxonomy): domain Bacteria; kingdom Bacillati; phylum Bacillota; class Bacilli; order Caryophanales; family Caryophanaceae; genus Kurthia; species Kurthia populi. The sequence continues at coordinate 15,860 of NZ_JBHUOR010000018.1, forward strand.
AATGAACGGTCCGAAAATACGCATTGAAAATTTATCTTCATCTGAAGCGATACGGAATGAAAAGCCTTCTTGGTCATATTGCGCGTTTTCATCACAAAATAGTACGACATTTGGTACGACATCATTTAAGCTAGCTGGCGCTAATTTGCGCTCCTCTAAGCCAAGTTGATCTAATGCCCATGTAAAATCAAGCTGACCTTCCTTCGACATTATTTGAACCCCTTGATCGGTTGCGATAAGATAATGCATCTCTAAATCCCCCTAAGTGTTTTTCTTCTAAATTGGAACCATAAAAATATGGAGCGAACATATAAATCAATTAATAATGCGAGCCAGACACCTGCAATGCCCATATCGAGTGTGATACCTAGTACATACACACCGACAATGCGTAGTCCCCACATACCAACCGCAGTGGCATACATCGGTGTTTTCGTATCACCGGCACCTTGAAGTGCACCAGCTAACACAAAGCTCATCGCTACAGCCGGCTGTGCAAAAGCATCAATGCGTAGCGCCGTGACGATTTGGTCAATGACTACAGGATCGTCAGTAAACCAGCGTGCCATCCATGGACAAAAAATAAACATGAGCACCCCAAGTACAGACATTACAACAATCGTTACAACTGTTGACAGCACCCCGTATTCAAAGGCTTCCTTCATACGCTTTGCCCCAATACTAGCACCAACAAAGGTCGTTGCCACAACCGCCATCCCATACCTCGGCATAAACGTAAATGCCTCAATATTTTCAGCAATCATATGTGCCGCATACGTGTCCGCTCCGATTTTAATAATCAAACCAAAGTACACAACCTGCCCAACACGCATAATGAGTCGTTCTAGTGCAGCGGGTGTAGCTAAAGCTAGGAGCTGCTGCAGGAGTGTTGCATCATTTGGGCTACGCCAACTGAAGCGCAATGCCGTTTTTTGGACCGCTTGATACAGCCAAATACTATTCACGATTCGAATGAAGACAGTCGCATACGCAGCACCCGCCACGCCGCCATCAAGTACGATAATAAAAATATAATCAAGCCCGATATGAATGATGTTCAGGATAAAGCTGATTTTAAGCGGAGTTGTTGTATTACCAGTAGCGCGAATGACGCTTGCGAGCACCATTGTTAACGAAATAAAGAATGCAGGAATACCAACAATGCGTAAATAAACCGCACCTAGCTCAACAATTGCTTCTCCTGCACCCATGACGCGTAGCATATGCTCGGCAAAAAACTGCGTAGCTAACCCAAAGAAAATACCAGAGACAAGCGCGAGAATCGTGGATTGTCTTGCTGTCTGCCGTGCTTTGCTTATATTGTCTGCACCTAAATACCGTGCAATCAGTGACGAAGCGCCGACACCAATTGCCATAAAGATAGCCATATAAATCGCAATAATTGCATTGGCGATACTGACCGCCGTCACTGCATCTAAGCTAACCTTTGAGACAAATAGTGTATCGACAAAACCAACGAGTGTTTGCAAAATGTTTTCAAACATAGCCGGAATGCCCATGACAAGGATAGCTCGTAATTTTTTCTTTCTTGTATTATATTGCTCAAGTTGTAATTTTTCCATCATGCTAAAAGTATAGCACAATAGTTGCGCTTTTCGTCTAGAGCCTTTAGAGTGGATTATAGAAGGTGAGGTTTTTTCATGAAACGTATTGCACTTGATATGGACCAAGTAATGGCAGATTTGGTCGCAAAATTTTTAAGCCGCTTTAATGAAGATTTTGATAAAAACTACACGAAAGAAGATGTTGTAGGCAAACGCTTACCAGAGCTAGACGAACAGGCACCACAAGCACTATACAATTATTACGGGGACCCTACATTCTTCCGCGATTTACCAGTCATGCCACATAGCGTTGAAGTCGTAGAGCGTCTAAGTGAACACTATGAAATTTATATTGCGACAGCAGCAATGGAAGTCCCCCCATCATTTATGGCGAAATTTGAATGGCTACAACAATTTTTCCCAACAATTCCACAGCATCAATATGTTTTTTGTGGCGATAAAAGTGTCATTCAAGCAGATTATTTAGTCGATGATACGGCTCTTCAACTAAATCGTTTCAAAGGCACTGGCGTGATGTTTACGGCGCCTCATAATATGAATATGGAGTATCCAATTCGCGTGAATGATTGGCTTGAGGTAGAAAAATTTTTCATGGATGAATTAAAAAAATAATAAAAACCCCGAGAGGACTGCACAAATCCTCTCGGGGTTTTTGCTTAAGATAGTAACGCGAGCTTATTAAAGCGTTTATGCGATTTATAATGATCTCGCGGTAATATGTGTAGCACCTGTTCAATAAAACGCTCGGTATTTAGCTCAATGTCTTGCTCATATGCGGTGATAGCACGTTCAAAGCGAGCACATTGCACTTCATCTTCTAGTACATTCATAACTTGTGCAATAGCAGGTTGGGCTGCGTCAATTGGATAAACAAGCTGTTTTGGTATTAAATAATCCATATTGATTTGTTCTTGCCCCGGTAGCACAGAGGCGACAAAAATAGGTATACGTTTTACAAAAGCTTCTGAAATTGTTACACCACCAGGCTTTGTGATGATGCCATCTACTTGCTCATAGAGTGCATTCATCTCTTCTCGGCTAGAAATATACGCAAGTGGTGTCACATTTGGTACCTTACTTGTCTGTAGTGTATCAAAAAGTTTTTGATTATTGCCACATAGCACCGAAAAATGCGTATCTGGATAGGCACTACACTGTGCTGTAAGAGAAGCTATATCGCCTAAACCGCTATTCCCACCCGCTACAAGTAAATGCTTTGCCTTTGAGCTTTTTACTTGTTTCACACGCGTCATAGCTGGATGAACAGGAATACCTGAGATTAAAATTTGCTCCGGTGCAATATTGAATGTTGTTTTTAAATGCTCACCAACTGCTTTTGACGGTACTAAATGAAGATCGACACCGTCCTTTGCCCACACACCCCCTGCAAAAAAGTCCGTATAGGCGTTAATGACAGGCATAGAAATATGCCCTTTCACTTTTAAGTTGCCGACAGCATGCGAAGGGAAACTATGTGTACAAATGACCGCTTCTGGTTTCTTTTCTAAAATGATGCGTTCAAGTGTTTCCTCCATCAAGTTTTCCCATGGTGAAAATGGTTTAAAATTATATGTTTGTTGATTGAATTGCTTCGCGTAAAACTTACTGTACGAGACGGGATGCTTTTGAATCCATGATAAGTAAATACGTGAAATCATTTTTTCAATACGTGGAAATGTATAGTTGAAAATATCGAGCTTTTCCACTTCTTGTGATGGGTCTTGTTTTTTTATATGAGCAGCAATGGCATCTGCCACTTGATGATGCCCAGACTGCATTTGCATAAATGGTAAAATCAAAATCATAATTAACACGTCCTTTACGTCCAAATAAAGTGCGACAAAATGTATTATTTTTTGCTTTGTACTTGTTTACGTTTATGTTTAATAAAGAAAAATAAAATAAATGCAAGGCCAATAAAAATACCAATAAAAGGTAAATATTCATAACGAATTGTCACAACATTGGCAGTAGCATAGCCAAGCATCATAAAAGGCACTACCCATATTGTCGTACCAATTAAACTTACAATGACATAAGGGATAAATGGGATTTTTGAAATACCGGCTAAATAAGGATTAATTTGACGAGCCCCTGGAATAAATAGGCCAATGAGCAATGCTTTTTTATAATTTGCTTCATATTTTTCCTTAAAGGCTTGTACTTTAAAATCACTCATTTTCATTAGTTTCGTTACTTTGTTAAAAACAGGCGCTCCTGCATAACGGCCAACAGCATAACTTGATAAGAAGCCTATAAAGACACCGAAAAATGCGGAAAGAATTGTTGGCAGTGCTGGTAGCGTGTGTTGATGAATTAAAATACCAATAATAACAACCAATGTTTCCTCTGGTGCTGGGATGCCCACGACACCAAAGAAAAGACAAACAAAAATAATTAATGGTCCATAGCTTTCGACAAGAGATAATACATGGCTAGTGTCCATTTTTTTCTAACCACGCTTTCGGGTCTGTGAACTGCTGACCTTCGAGCGTAGCCTGGTGAAGAAACTGCGATAATTGATGCAGCATATAGGCTGGGGCAGTGTCGTCTGCTCCAGGGTTTTGTCCACAATCATGCAATACATAAGTTGCGCCGTCTTGACGCTTTGCATGAAGTTTTTGTAATAATGTCGTTTGACATGTACGGATTTTCCAATCGCCAAAAATCCCTGTCCACATAACAGGTGTTAAATTTAGCTTGCGAGATACTGGTAAAGTCGCGAGAGAAATATGACCATAAGTTGGTCGATACAAGGCAACCTTCGACTGTGTAAGGTTTTCTACAACCTCTTTTGCGTGTGCGACTTCTTTATATAAGCCAATAGGTGACAGTCGGTAACTATTTTTATGCGTATAGTGATGAAGTCCAATCACATGGCCTTCTTGTTGCATACGCTTAATTATCTCTGGGTAACGCTCCGCTTTTTCCGCAACAACAAAGAAAATGGCTTTTATTTCGTATTGTTTTAAAAGATCAAGTAGTTGCGGTGTATATGCTGGATTAGGTCCATCATCAAATGTCAACATGACTCCTGGCATACCATTATTCTGCACGATGCCATAGGAAGTACTACGGATAAACACTGTAGGTATGACAGTGTAGGCTGCTGCAAGTCCAACTGCAGCGGCAAGTATTTTTTTCATAATAACCAACCCCTCATAAAATAGAACGTTCAATTTGTAAAAAGGTGTCCTATATTCCATTATTTCGTTGAATATGTTATTTTTCAATGCCTTTTTTGAAAATGCTGGATGAAATAAAAACTTTTTCAGGTAACAAGAACGTCTATTCGTTGAACTAGTTTGGTAAAGGAGCTCCTTACATGACAAAAAGACACGACATACGTGCGCAGTTTGTGGCATGTGTAACGGATTATAAAGACGATTTTTATCGTTTAGCATATAGCTATGTAAAAAATCAGCAGGATGCGCTTGATATTGTGCAAGATGCGATACAAAAAGGCTTACAGGCACTTGAGCGCTTAGAAAAAATGGATTCGATGAAAAGTTGGTTTTATAAAATTGTTGTACGAACAGCTATCGACTTTTTACGAAAACATAAGCGTGTAACGGTAATGGATGATGACACGCTTGACTATTTACAAAGTGGCGCAGAAGACCATTACGAAGATATCGACTTACACGAGGCACTTGAGCGTTTACCAATCGAATATCGCACTATTATTGTTTTACGTTATTTTGAAGATTTAAAAATCGATGCTATTGCAGAAATAGTAGATGAAAACGTTAATACCGTTAAAACAAGATTGTATCGTGGTTTAAAATTATTACGTATTGAAATAACGGAGGGAACCGTTCATGAATAAAAAATTGCATGAATTACGAGAGGAATACAAAAATATACCGATTCCTGTGGAGTTAGATAAGCTTGTCACAGAAGCATTGCATGAAAAGCCGAAGAAAAAACGGTTTGTATGGCCGATGACAAGCGTCGCAGCAGCAACGGTCTTTGTTGCATCGGTAAACCTAAGCCCTGCAGCAGCGGATACATTATCCAAAATTCCTGGCGTCAAAGAGCTTGTTGAGGTTGTTACATTTGAAGAAGTACATTATGGCAAGGGCACGACAAAAATTGATGTAGCGACACCGAAAGTGAGTGGACTCGAAAACCAAACGCTTGAAAATAACATAAATGCAGACTACCAAGCAACAACAGAAAAACTGTATCAAGAATACAAACAACAAAAGGGACATTTTGCAGTGGATAGTGATTATAAGACGATTACCGACCATCATGGCATTCTATCGATTGAGCAAACGATTCTACGTGTACAAGCATCTGGCTATGAGCAGAAACGCTATGTGACCCTTGATACGAAAAATGAAGCGCTTATTACATTACCGAGTTTATTTAAAGATACTTCTTATATAGAAGTCATTAGTGAAGAGATTATTCGCCAAATGCATGCGCAAATGAAAGTGGATGACAATAAAATATACTTTGTAAATCCGGAACAGGAACCTGTTGATGTTTTCAAAAGTATTCATAAAAATCAACAATTTTATATTAATGATAAAGGCAAGCTTGTCATTTCGTTTGATGAATATGATGTAGCACCAGGCTATATGGGGGCTGTTCAGTTTGTCATTCCAACGAAGGTGATTCAATCGATTTTAGTAGGGGATCGCTATATTCGATAAAAAATAAGGGAAGTACGTTTTGTCGTACTTTCTTTTTTTATGTACCAAAAGAGGGTGTGGCAGCCACATAGCAACGAATAATGACCGCATAGCGTAAATAAGCGATTTTCGTTCTTTTTTTCAATCATAAGGAGGCGACAACATACGAGTAGAAATAAAGTCATCATATAAAAAAGACTGGGACAAAACACGTCATTTGCCTTTTTTAAAGATTGCAACAAAAAAACGGGAACCGCGCCGTAGCGTAATTCCCATTTTTTTATGCTCATAGTAGCGGTTGTTTTTGCGTATGTCAAAGTCTCTTTTTACTTATCTTGTCTCTGTATTAAACAATACAATATTAATTTCTGCATTATATTTTTTCTTCTTCAGATTTGATATACAAATAACATCTTTTTTCATGCTGAGTAGGCAGGTAACCGCATGCTATCAAAAAACTTTCTGCTGTCGTTTTGCCAACTTGCTTGAAATAGGCACATAATTGTTCAATTCGGTTTTCTGGTGGTACGACATCAAGGAAATTTTTGAAGCTACCATATTGTTTCTGAATAGTTAGGAGCTGCTGTGCGTTATAAACAGTAGCAGCGATTTTTGCCGTATGCCGGATAATCGATGCGTCCTCTTTCAACTTCTTTTTCTTAGCGTCATCAAACTGCGCAACATGTTTTATCGTAAAATTAGCAAATGCCTGTTTAAAACCGTCGCGTTTTCGGTAAACAGTTGCCCATTTTAAACCTGCCTGGAAAATTTCAAAGGTCAATGCTTCAAAAAGCTCGTCATCGGTTTCTCGCTTTGTTCCCCAAATCTTATCATGATAATGGATGAGATCGGCATCATACTCACACCATCTACAGCGAAACTTTTCCATTGGATCACCTCATATTTTTCGTTTATTATAACAAATATCGAACAAACGTTCTAATTATATGACTTAAAAATATGATACACTTAAAACGCATTAAAGGAGGTTGAAAAATGGACGGCAAAAATCGTAAAGATGTATATAGTGGTCTGAAAGTTGATATTGTATTAAAAAAAGACCAACGTACAGGTAAGACTGTACAAGGAATCGTGAAAGACTTATTAACAAATAGTAGCTCACATCCCCATGGTATTAAAGTACGCTTGACAGACGGGCAAATCGGGCGTGTATGTAACACTTATCCGGAGAAATAAACGTGTTAGTTATAGTGTGTCTAAAGGAATTGTCATTTCAGGCAATTCCTCTTTTTTATCTTCGTTTAAAACGTTTTCTATCATTAAATTAATAACTTTAGTAAACCTTTTTTATTTTATATAAGTTAACTATGTTAATTTAAGGTAACTTTTATAATTAAATAGAATAAAAGTATTTATTTTAATACATTATTGCTTATACCGATAAGGCATACTTACGCGAACTAGCAAAAAAAGGATATTTAATTTTCGATTTCGTTTCAATTCTGAAAAAAAGATGAAAAAGCGCACACATTACGAATTTCGAAATATTTTTAAAATTATATTGAAAATTTGAATAATTATTTCTATAGTTAGAGTATTAGATACAAAGGGGTGCAAGAATGAAAAAATCAAAGTTAATCGTTTCATTAAGTGCGGCATTGCTATTAGCGACAGTGCCATTTACAACAACGGATGTCACGGCAGATGCTAAAGTGGTGGACAAAACTGTACCTGTGCAGTTTTTAGGCATGAATGATTTACACGGTTATATCGATGGCAACAACAAAAAAGATGCCAATGGTGCCGTAATTGGGGGTATGGCTTCTCTTGCATATCATTTCGAACAAGAAAAGGCAGCTTTTGCAAAGGCAAATAAATTAAAATCAACTAAAAACTCATTAGCGATTCAAGCGGGTGATTTAGTTGGTGGTTCTCCTGCAATTTCCGGACTACTACAAGACGAGCCTGTTATGAATATCGTCAATGCAATGAATTTCTCTGTAGGTGCTTTAGGGAATCATGAATTCGATGAAGGCATTGATGAATTTAAGCGACTTCTTAAAGGAGACGCACCAATTAAAAACGTGACACAAAATTATGAGCTCGTGAAAGATTATCAGTATAATAAATCGTCTATGGATGTCCTATCAGCAAATATTAATGACAAAAAAACAAATAAGCTTTTAAAAGGCTTTAAACCATATGTGATTAAAAAGGTAGACGGCGTTAAAATCGCCTTTATTGGCGTGGTCACACCAAGTATTAAAGATGTTGTGCTGGCACAACATACACAGGATATCGACATTGTAGATCCTGGGAAGGCTGTTGCGAAATATACAAAAGAGTTGCGCAAAAAAGGCGTAAAAGCAATTACTGTTGTGGCACATGCTTCTGTATCAGCGAATAAAGAAGCAAATTCTTCTATTCCAACACAAAAAGATGAGCAATTAACAGGTGAAGTAATCGACATGCTAAAAACGGTGAATAAGCTCGATCCGAAAAACTCAATTGACGTCGTATTTGGTGGTCATAATCATGCGTATGCAAATGATACATACAAAAAGGTGCGTATCGTTCAAGCCTATAATTATGGTGAAGCCTATTCGGTTGTAAACGGTAAAATTAGCAAGAAAACAAAAGATTTTGTTTCTACTCCATCGGCAACGATTAAATACAATTATACACAGCCTGCTGATGTATTGAATTCAAATAAAGTATCGAAAAAGGTTAATAAAATTGTCACAGAGGCGAAAACAATCGTTGGGAAAATTATGGACCAACCAATTGCTACCTTAGACGTTGAAAGCTTATCAAAAACCGCACCAACAAAAGTACGCCCGACCGACCAGTACCCTATCGGCGGCTCTGAAGTCGGTAACTTAGTAACAGATGCACAGCTAGATTATGCGCGTTCAATTGATGCAGAAGTAGACTTTGCATTTACAAACTCTGGTGGTGTACGCTCAAACTTAAATGGTATCGCAAGTGCTAATGGCTTTACAGTTACACGCGGTGCAGCACAAGCTGTACAACCATTTGGCAATACATTAAACATCATTGAATTAACAGGCGCACAAGTAAAAGCAGCAATTAATGACCAATTCATCGGTGGTTATGGTTTAGAAATGGCGGGGTTAAACTATACATTTAATGAAAATGGCGTCGTTGATGTTTTTGTGAACGGACAAAAAATCGATGAAGATCGTATCTATAAAGCGGCATTAAATGACTTCTTACTAGGAGGCGGCGATAAATTCCCAACCTTCATTGGCGCAAAAGTGACACAATATTTAGGTGTTGATACAGATATTTTCATTAATTATGTTGAAAAAATAGGGACTATTAAAAAAGAAGATGTCTCGACATTACGTTTAGAACGTGTAGAATAATGCAAAAAAGACAGCTCCTATTCACTGGGGCTGTCTTTTTTTATAAAATGTACATCGATTCCTCAAATTCATGCTAAAATAGGCGTTGCGAAATGCTAGGAGGAAACAATGAATACACAAGATTATAAATGGATCACACAAGGACGAGACGTTATTATGGCGCAATGCGCACAATTAAATGAGGCACAATTAGCACAATCACATGGCTTTGCATTAGATAGCGTTAAAGATACATTATTACACATTACAAAATGCTATCGTAACTGGATTGGCTCATTTTTATTAGGCAATGATTCTATTGAGGACTTCCCCGTAGAGATTGTAGAAAAAATGACATTAGCTGATATTCAAGAAGTATATGTACTAGTTGATAAATACGTCGCATTAGCCCTTCAAACATTTGAAGATTCGATGGATGTGATGACTTCTTCCGCATCTGACTTTAAAGCAACTGTACAATACGAATATCGTTTTATTTGATAGCTTATAAAAATAAAAGCCCTTCCTAGATAGTGGAAGGGTTTTTATTTTTTGACATCAATCGCAATTACATAACTAACATCGCCTTTATCCCATCTTGCTGAAATGGTATACATATATAGTCCCTTTTTAGTCGGTGCTTTAAATGTCTGATTTTCTCTTTTTACGTCAATTGAATGCCCCGCTTCATCTTCTAATAATATACTTTCAGAATCTCCTACTGGTTTTTTACTAAATTGATAGCTCAGTATAGCCCCTGGTTTCACAACAGTTGGTGTAATAAATCCCTCTTTCACCATTTGTGTCGGTGCTATTTTATCGACACATTCACTTGATATTAAGCTACTCCAGCAATAAGTTCCTTGTGTGACTTCTACTATCTTATTATCCGCTTTAACTGATAGTGAAGGAATCCCTGTTGCATAATTCCAATAAATAGCGCCACCAATCATTACCATAATAACAACAATTAATGTTATTTTTTTCATTTATACTCCCATAACTGATTTGCAATATCAAATGGATTTTCCGTAAGTACATCATGTCCGGTGTCCACACGTATACAATTTGTTTGCGGCAATGTTGTCATAAATCGCTGCATGGCTTTTTGGCGCACTTGTTCGGCTTCTATAGGCTGAGTCGCAATAAACAATGTGATCGGTTGCATAAGTGCTGGTAGTTTAAATTGATAGCTTATTTTTGTATAGGCAACCGCTGTTTTCTCCGATACCTTTAATTGCACATGTCCATCTGTATGATGAAAACGTTGGAACACCGCTTCTTCAAGGACATCATTCCATCTTAGTGCCTCTTCTTTTTCAGCTTCTACTGCTGCTTCAAATGTTGGAAACTGCATTTGGGCGATAAACTGCCTAGCGCCTTCGATTTCTTGCTCGAGCGATACGCCAAAATCTGCCGACTGTAAATAGCCACCATCTAATAACACTAGATGCGCTGCATTTTTCGGAAAGCGCTGTGCATAAGCTAAGCAGATGATTGCGCCAAGTGAATGCCCGACTAACATGACAGGCTCGGTCACCTTATGATGTAGCCATGCCACTAGCTCCTCCATTGTAAAATCAGCTAACGCTTCTTCCTCACCATGTCCGGGCAAATCATAAGCCTCTATATCCTCATTCGGTAATAGCTGTTGCAACTCTTTAAAATAATGCTTCGTACTCCCTAACCCATGTAAACAAACCCATTTCATTTTCTTTCCCCCTTAAATATAAGTATATTTCCTTTTAATTAAAATAACTACCATTTTTACAAATGTGTAGCAACACTAACACCATATTGCAAGCGCTAACATAGGCGCAGTGAAAAGATTTGTACTCCTGTTCACTAATTGTTATATTTGGAATAAATAAGGATATTAGGAGGTATTTGTATGGTTGATTGGACAGCAGAATATGATGTGGTAGTCGTTGGTTCAGGGGCAAGTGGCTTTGCTGCAGCTATCACCGCTAAAAATGAGGGGCTAAAAACATTACTTATCGAGAAAGAAGCAGTATTTGGCGGTGCATCGGCGCTTTCTGGAGGCGGTGTCTGGATTCCAAACAATCGCTATTTAGTCGAAGCAGGCGTGGCTGATTCTTATGAAGATGCTAAAAATTATTTAGATTCAACGGTTGGAAAAAATAAGAGAATAGATATAAAAAAGTACCACGGGCCTATAGGTATTAAAATTCTGGCATCCTACTTTTTGTAGCGTAAGACGCACACAATTTCGTCCATAAAAATAAAGCCCACTTCTTTAAAAGTAAGCTTTAATAAATAGATGGATAGCTAGCATTGTTATCGATTATTATCGTCTTCTACATTGGCTTCAAAATTTTCTAATTCCTCAGCAGAAATCGTCTCAATAGGCATTGGATAATCCTCTTCTAATGCTTGCTCTGGCTCAGATTTTGCCGATAAATAATTACGACCATAGGATGCATTTGTTTCAAGTAAATCTTTCACATCAATCCCAGTCGTTTCTTTTAGGGATTTTTGGACCATGGCCATGACACCGACTGTATTTCCCGCGACGCTTTGTACACCGCCTCCTTCTGCTCCAAAATCCATCACCTGTACATTATCAATCGATGCAAGTGGCTCTGCAACGGCGCGCGCAAAATCTGGCAGTACTTTAATTAACATTTCTGCAATCGCTGCCTCACCGTATTCCTTCATTGCTTCAGCTTTCATCTTAATCGCTTCCGCCTCAGCAATCCCCTTCTCACGTATCGCATCAATTTCGATTTGATTTTTACGTGCAACCGCATCATTTTCTACTTTTAACTGAAGTTCCTTAGAACGCGCATCCGCTTCTGCTGTACGTTCTGCAATACGTGCTCTCGCATCACTCGCGATGACATCCTTTTCTGCAATGATTTGCGCATCGATAACTGCTTGCTGTTTCGCTAACTCTTTCAGCTCTAATTGTGAATTTTCACGTTCCCGCTTTGCCTGTGTTTCTTTTTCAATTAAATCGAGTTCTAGCTCAGCTTGCTTTTTCTCATAGGCTTGCTTTGCAATCGCACGTTGCTCATTTAGCTCACGCTCACGACGTGTTTTTTCAAGCTCTAAATCATTTGCAGCTTTTGTCTGCTCTAATTGTAAATCCGTCCGTTGACGTGTAATTTCAATATCCGATTCATTTTTCGCACGTTCTGTTAACTGCGCATTACTCGCTTTATTCTCCTCAATTTGACGCTCTGCATCAGAACGCGCATTTTGTGCCTGTTTTGACGATTCAGCAAGCTTTGTAATCCCTAAGTTTTTTAAATAGCCAAGCTCTGAATCGTATTCATCTGCATCTAATACACGGTCTAATGAAAAGTTGACAACATTGAAGCCCATCGCCTTTAAATCCGCCTCTGATTTCTCTTGTACAACTTGAATAAAGTTTTCTCGCGCATTATTTACTTCAAGCGCTTCTTGCTCGGCAACTGTAGTACGCAGCTTACCTTCTAGAATAACGCGTAATTCTTTTGAAATTTCCTCTTCTGCCTTGCCCATAAATTGCTCCGCAAATTTAATGACAGATTCAAGTTCATCGGCTACTTTAATCGTTGATGTCGCATGAACAGTAATCGGTACTTCATCTCGCGTTAAAATCCCTTCTGCTTTTAATGGAATTTGGAATGAGTTCAATGAAATAGAATCAGCAGATTGGAATGGCGTAACAAGTACCGTGCCCCCACGTACGACACGAAGGCGACGACCATCTTTAATATAGACGCCCGCTTCCCCCTCTTTCCCGATATTTTTGCCTGAAATAATTAATGCCTCGTTCGGAGCGACCTTTTTATACCCGAATTTAAACATGTAACTTCCCCCTTTTTCGTGGTGGATATAATTTCCACTTACTATAAGTTTATGGGAATTGATTACTCATTTCAATGCATAGCCGGTAGGACGGTGCTGAATCACTACTATTTCTAGGTACTCTCTAGTTGAATGTTCTTATAATTTAATATCGATATGATATAATTTGTTTTGAAAAATGAAAAGTTAGGTGATGATTTTATGAAACAACGAAAAGAAGGTTCTTGTACAACGATTTTAGTCGGTAAAAAAGCATCGATTGATGGTTCAACGATGATTGCGCGGAATGAAGATAGCGGAAGTGCTTCGTCTAATCCACAACGTTTTATCGTGATGAATCCACAGGATCAGCCACGTCATTATAAATCAGTGCAAAGTACATTTGAAATCGACTTACCAGAAAATCCAATGCGTTATACATCTACACCAGATGCAGCAGAAGGCTTTGGTATTTGGGGAGAATCTGGTATCAATAGCGCCAATGTAGCGATGACTGCAACAGAAACCATCACGACGAATACACGTGTATTAGGTGCAGACCCATTTGTTGATAATGGTATCGGTGAAGAAGACATGCTTACATTAGTACTCCCTTATGTACACTCTGCTAAAGAAGGCGTACAACGTTTAGGAAGTATTTTAGAACAATATGGCACATACGAATCAAACGGTATCGCTTTCTCTGATGCCGATGATGTATGGTATATGGAAACAATTGGTGGTCACCACTGGGCAGCTGTTCGTATTCCAGACGATGCTTATGTCGTGGCACCAAACCGCTTCAATATTGATCATTTTGACTTTGATTCAGCGGATACACTTTTCTCAGAAGGATTACGTGAGTTTATCGAAGTTCATCATTTAAATCCTGATTTTGAGGGCTATAATTTACGCCATATTTTTGGTAGTGCTTCAATTAAAGATACCCGTTATAACAACCCTCGTGCTTGGTATGTTCAACAATTCTTTAACCCAGAAATCGAACAGCAACCAATGGAACAAAACCTACCATTTATTTGCCATGCTAATCGTAAAATTTCGGTAGAAGACGTCAAGTGGGCGCTTAGCTCACATTTCCAAAACACCGAATTTGACCCATATGGTGAAGGCAGCGAAGATACCAAATTTATGTTCCGTACAATTGGTATTAACCGTAATCAGGAATGTCATATTCTACAAATCCGTCCAGACGTTTCACCAGAAATTGCCGGTGTACACTGGCTTGCATTTGGACCGAATACATTTAATGCCATCGTTCCTTTTTATGCAAATGTATTAGATACACCAGCTTGCTACCGTGATACAAAATCGACATTTGATATTACAAAAATTCATTGGCTAAGTCATACAATTGCCCTGCTTGGAGATACGAATTTTGATTTATACAGCGATCTACATCGTGCCTACGAACAAAAAACGGTGGCAAGTTGCCGTAATATGCAGCTATTAGCAGACCGCGAGGCTACTAAGCAAACAGACATTCAAGCTTATTTAGGCCAAGTGAATGAGGAAATGGCGACATTATGCTTTAACAATACGAACCAGTTACTCGGTAACATGATGGCAACTGGTACAAAACATATGTCTTTAAACTTCTCATTAAACGATTAATCTACTGAAAGAGGCTGGGACATACGTGTAAAAACAACCTCTCCTATGAGCATAAGAAAAACCGGAATCGCGCTGTTGCGCGGTTCCGGTTTTTCGTTGCGAACACTAAAAAAGGAAAATAAAGTGTTTGTCCCAGCCTCATTTTTTTACGTGTTCATAATCCATTCATAAAGAGAGATTATACTCGTGATAACGACTTAAGGAAAGGAAGTATACAATGTTTTCATTATCAATTAAAGAAATGACTTTTTTTAAATTAAAGTATTTATTGATTGGGTTTATTTTATTTTTTGTTGCAGCGCTCGTATTTATTATTAGTGGATTAGCAAATGGGCTAGCAAACGATAATGCCTCTTCTATGAAAGAATTAGAGGTAACAAATTTTTATTTAGCGGAGGATAGTGAAAATCGATTAGATCGATCACAGTTTACAATCGAACAAGCAGAAAAAGCGAAAGATGCTTCTGCATTTGGTGTTCAAATGCAAACAACTGAAAAAGATAAAGATAGGAAAAAAATTGACAGCACGTTTATGACATTTGAAAACAAAAAATTATTACCAACTATTATAGAAGGTAAACTGCCTCAAAACGCTAATGAAGTTATTGTTGATAAAACAATGCAAGAACATGGCGTAAAACTTGGTAGTGTGCTTTATCTACCGTCTGTTGAAAAAAAGGTAAAGGTTTCAGCATTCACAGAACATTTTACGTATAGCCATACACCGGTAATCGTTATCCAGCCTGCACTATGGGAAAAAGTAGGATTTACTTATAATGCGCTTGTTTCAACTTCAGGGACACCTGCACAATCAATTGATGGTGACTGGTCAACCAAAGAAGATGTTGTGGCACAAATTCCAGGCTATAGTGCAGAGCAAAGTTCTCTAAATATGATGCTTAGCTTCTTAATTATTATTGCTGTATTCGTATTAGGAGCTTTCTTCTATATTATGACGATTCAAAAAGTACAACAATTTGGTATCTTAAAAGCAATTGGCGCGAAAAGCAAATCACTTATTCGCACAACGATGCTACAAGTATTCATTTTATCAATTACTAGCATTACACTTGCTGCGCTATTCGCTTATATCTTACCTCTATTTATACCAGAAGGAATGCCATTTGTTTTTGAGCCAACAGTTATTTTAAGTTATGGTGCCGCGTTATTTGCAGTTTCATTAATTGGTGCACTCATTTCAACAATTAGTATTGTAAAGGCCGATCCAATTCAAGCAATGGGGAGAGTAGAATAATGACATTAAAACTTCAACATATCACACAGCAATTCCAAGATGGTGATGATACATTAACAGTTGTAGAAAATTTAGATTTTGAGGTAAATAAAGGAGAGCTTGTCGCAATTATTGGTCCGTCTGGATGTGGTAAAAGTACGGTTTTATCAATTGCGGGAGCACTTCAAACTCCAACAAGCGGAGATGTTTTCATAAATGGCGAAAATATTTCAAACTACCCTAAAAATAAATTAGCAGATGTGCGTCTAAAAAATATCGGCTATATTTTCCAAGCATCAAACTTAGTACCATTCTTGACGGTAAAAGATCAGCTAAAAGTAGTTGCTGATTTAAATAATACTTGGGATGAAAAACGAGCGGATGAATTATTAGAAGCGGTTGGTATGAGTCACCGGAAAAAACAACATATCCAACATTTATCTGGTGGTGAAAAGCAACGTGTTGCTATCGCTCGTGCATTTATGAATGATCCAGAATTAATTTTAGCGGATGAACCAACTGCATCGCTTGACGCAAGTCGTAGTGAAGAAATTGTCGCATTGATTGCGCATGAGGTGCATACACGTAATAAAGCTGCCGTTATCGTAACACATGATGAGAGTGTTTTACCTTACTGTGATATCATTTATGAAATGCAACAAGGAAAATTGGTCAAACAGAAAGAAACATCGCAGTAATTGCGATGTTTTTATTTTTCGACATCTTTTGTCTATTTTTGTCGAAAAAAGTTTTGCGTTATTTCTATTTAAAAAAGCTAGATTTAGCTAAAAAAAGTAATTTTTTATAAAAAAGGCTGTATTAAAGTCCTAAAAAGTGTGTTTTTTATCGTTTTATACGACTTTAATTGATTGACGCAGAAAAAAAGAATTGGTATGATAGTTTCCGGATAAAGATTTTGTCGAAAAATGACGAATTAATTATATATTATTAGGAGGATTTCCCCCATGAAATCTACAGGTATTGTACGTAAAGTTGACGAGCTAGGCCGTGTCGTTATTCCTATCGAATTACGCCGCACATTAAAAATTGCAGAAAAAGACGCATTAGAAATCTACGTTGATGATGATAAAATTATCTTAAAAAAATATTTACCAAATATGACTTGTGCTGTTACAGGTGAAGTATCAGATGATAACTTCCGCCTTGCTGGTGGCAACTTAATCTTAAGCCCAGAAGGCGCACAAATATTAGTAAAAGAAATTCAATCTCAATTAAACAAGTAGTCATTCATGCATGCAAATGGCGTAATAACGCTATTTATAGCTGTTTTCGCAAGATAAATAATAAACTCCCTAGTCATTCATTATATAACGAATGTGGGAACTAAGTGGGAACTGAAACGGGAACTACGTTAAATAAGTATATATGTTTTTAAAATAGGCCGGCGAGTGGCTTTTTATATAATAATGCTCTTTCTATGATTTTATAGAAAGAGCATTTTTTTATTTTAAAAGCTCATAAATTTATTACATACATTTTTCTACATCATTGTTAGCATAAATAGTACAGAGATGGAGGGATTATTATGAAGAAACTATTATTGGTCGCTTCAGTTGCTTTCGCATTAATTCTAGGCGCGTGTGGAAGTGACGAGTCGAGCGAAAAGAAAGCAGCTGCAGAGGAGAAAAAAGAGAAACCGACAGAAGCATTCACATATAACGAAATAGACCTTGAAGCGGATGATGATGGCGAATTCGATGTCTCATTAACTGTTAGTGAGGGATATAAAATTGATAAAGCGGACGGAGCGGAAATTGAGGACTGGGGCGACGGTGACGTAGATCTTGTAGGAGTAATAGCCAAAGATAATAAAAAAGCTGAGATAACCGTCACTGCAACAAATGGCGAAGATACACAAGAAGAAATAATTACGATTGATAATAGCGAAGCTTATAATACTGTTGCCCAAGCGGAGCAGGATAAAAAAGATTTGAAAGCAGCTAAAAAAATAGCAAGAGAAAATAGTAAAGAAATCACATACAAACATCTCATTAAGACAAGTGATGGTTATGTTGGTACTGAATACTACATTGCTAAGGCAAAAGTGGCACAAGCTTTCGAAGAAAATGGCAAGACTGTCCTTATGGTAAATATGTCGAATGAAAACAATTATTGGACAGATTTAATTGCTATTG
Organism: Kurthia populi; assembly: GCF_042686175.1. Taxonomy (NCBI): domain Bacteria; kingdom Bacillati; phylum Bacillota; class Bacilli; order Caryophanales; family Caryophanaceae; genus Kurthia; species Kurthia populi. The sequence continues at coordinate 34,235 of NZ_JBHUOR010000018.1, forward strand.
CTTATAACGGCTCAACAGATGTAATACAGGACGATATTGTAGAAGTATATGGGTATGTAGCTGAACAATATACATATCAAACCAAAATCGGCGGCACAAATACAGTACCATTGATACTAGCTAGTGAAATAAAAATATTACCTTAAACAAAACCGCTTCTAGCAAGGCGCTAAAAGCGGTTTTGTTTTATTAATGTTCTTGGAGTTTGGCTGGCATTTCTAATGATTCATTTTGGAATAATTGATTAAGTTTGTCTGAAAAAGAAGAATCATTTTGTATTTTATAGCGCAAAGTGTCCGCTAATTGATATGGGTAGTTCATATTTTCAAAAGTTTCATGTATTTTTTGTGTAAATTCACTACTTGTAATAGCTTTATATTCTAGACTATATTTTAAGTAAAAAGTAATTAACCACTTATGATTATTAGCAAAAGTGAAATCTTTTAAGCGTGGATATTCCGTATCAAAAAGCATGCTTTCTAAAGTTGGTATTATAGATTTTGTCATATTGAAATATGTTAATTCGTTAGCATTCTCAAAGAAGTCATCTTTATACTGTAAATCATTCAGAAAAAGATCAATAGCTTCTTCTTGTTGATTAAAAGGAATTACATCATGCTTAATCAATTCTATGAAAACCTGAGATGCCCTATAATCTCTTTTAGCAGGTAGATACTTCTTCCACAAAATTCTTACGCAATCATCATTTTTTAAAAGTTGAACTAACCTAGGCGAACAACAAAAAAGTTCAAATAATAAATTTAATTCTTTTTTTAGTTGACCTAAATAGAATGGTTTATGTTCTTCTAAATCGAAAAAACTAATTAAAAGGTTGGTTTGTTTCTTGCTCAATATATAACCTTCAAAAAGTTGAGCTGAATTGCATAATTCAATAACTTTCTTGAAAATTTCTCCACTTTCTTCAATCGGTATATGATTTCTTAAATATTCTACTATGTATTCAGGTGATTCATTTTCGGGCGTTTCATAACTATCTAAATACTTTTGTATATTAGCTATCAAAAATAATTTTCCGCCATTTATATGAAACTTTCCTTCATTTGAAATAATGAATGACCAAAGACTTTCTACATGACTAGCTTCTATGGGATTGTTTTTTCCGTGTGCGCAGTCGTTCCTTCGATAAGACCAATAAATATATTGTTGTTTTAAATCATCTGTTAAATCAAAAATCTTCTCCTCTGGCTTAGAAATTCTTATATAGTTTCCTAAAACTTTATCAGCATTATCCTCGTTCATTAATGCCTTCTTTTTATGTGACCACTCTTCTTCCTTTAATTCATATGCTATTGGTAAGATTGAAGAATGAAGAATACGCTTTTTCAAAATTCTTTGGAAACCTGTAAAAGAAAATAAAAGCGCTGCCCTATATGCTCCTGCTTTATAACATATAATAGCTTCCTCAAAAAAGATCTTATTAATTTCAGGAGCATAAATTTGATCTTCCAACCATTTTTCGAATGATAATTTCAATGTATATCCCTCCTAAAATTAATGTTAAGTAAAAATTAATAATTTGTATATCATATTTTTGATAAGCAAAATAAAAAAGCCTAGCACTTAGCGGATTGAGCTCCTGAGTGCTAGGCTTTTTTATTTTATTCATTTTCTACAAATTTCACATGCTTACTATTAGAAGTAATATAACGGCCACTCTTCAGTAGGTAATGCCCGCTTCCTAACTTTTTAACGACTGTATACACCTCGCCTTTTTTCACCTGGCCATCCGCTTTATCCCAGCGCGCTGTATCGTAATAGTTTAGATCATCGGTTAAAATCTTAATCGTACCGATGTAATCATGATAACCTTTGACGTTTTCCTTATTCGCTGTGATATAGCCTTTTGCTGTGCGTAGACGCGGTGTTTTGCCGTCGTACTCAACCCCGATAATCGTAAGCTTTGTTCCTTTTGCATAGCGCTTGATTTGCTTATCTTTTGATAGCTTCACATCGCTATATAAGCCGATTTCTTTTAAAGATTTTACATGATCTGGCGCATACGTATAAAACTTGTCGCTCGTCGTATCGCCTTTTAATTTTGCTGCTACTGCATCTTTGAAGCGGCCCCAGTCGTTTGGACGAGCTACCCACGGAGCGGGGCAATTTTTACCCGTGACATCGTAGTGGCGATATAAATCGCTAGACGATAAGTTATACAGTTTACATAGCTCCACAACAACATCTACTGTACGGTTAAACGTAGCTGTAGCAATGCTACCATCTCGCTCAATGCACATTTCCACACCTACGCTTGTTACATTTGCATTACCTGTATAACCGCCCAAAGAGCCTTTCAGTGCCGCAATTCGGCATGATGCTTCATTTGCTTGATACGCCATTTCTTGAAGCGGCATGATTGCTAACGCTTCGTTTTTATCGACAAACACTTGAGCTCCGGCATATCGACCGCCCCCGCCATCTGAGCCGTCAAAGTAGTTTTGATGATTTTTAGCAGTGCCGCCTAAATTCGCTGTGTAGTGTAATACGATGGCACGTGTCACAACTCGTTTTGCTCCTGGTCGGCTGTATTTATTTTTTACTACAAAATCATTTTTGATTAATGACATATTACTTTAACCCCTCTTCTCTTAGTTTCGCTTCCTGTTCTTTCGCTTTTTTGCTCACGATATAAGTGTTTTTCCAGACACCATATACGACTAAAACAAACGGTACAGCTGCTAGCGCAGCATTAATGAACGTTTCAATTGAAGCGTCAGTAAACCAAAATAACTCGATTCCTAATGCTTGCAAAAATAAAAGGATTGCTGATAGCAACCCTCCAAAAAGTGCAATGTATTCCTTTAATTTATCTGCTGTCATACTTATGCTCCCTCCTTTTCGCCAATTGAGTCGATACGTTTATGAGCTTGTTTCGCAGATTCTTCTGTTCTGATTAGTCGCTCATTTAACGCTTCAATTTTTCCCGCCTGTGCTCGTTGATCAATGCGGATATCATCCACCCCACGCGCAATGTAATCCACTTGTGCTTTGACGTGTGCATCTTCCGCTCCGTCTGCTTTACTATCCTTTTTCAGGGTTACTAATGCCCCTACGATACCTAAAATGGTACCAATTGCACCAAATAAAATAGAAAGTTCCATATCACACCTACTTTCAAAATTTGAACAAATAAAAAAGCACCCACATTCGTGAGTGCTTAAATTTAATTTATTGAATCAATCGTGCTTTGTATTTCATCTAATATTTGTTTGTTCAATTTACTACCAATAACCGAAAAACCTTCCAATGATTCCAGTTGGAAGTCCGTGTCTTCACCTAACATCAGTACTGTTAAAGCTTCGATTGGATTTTGGCTAGTTACAGCCATATTCACTCTATATTTTGAAAAATCTACTACGTCGAGCTTGATGATTTTGTTGCTATTATGCTGCGTATTCAGCGTAGTTGATGCCAGTGTATTGCTCGAATTTTTCTTCTTTTAACTTGCCATTTGCTACGTCTGTTGCGAATAATGCAATTGTTTGATCCTTCCATGTGTTTGGCACGCGTGTAATCTCCCACATGTCCACTTTGATTAGTTCGTAGTATACTTTTGCCATAATTATTTTCCTCCTTCGATTGTAGCTACTAGCTCTGCTATTGCTAGTAAATTATCCATTTTATCTTGTTCGCGTTGCGCTTCTAAATCAGCGAGTGCCGCGAATAGTGCCATCTCACGTGGCGTCATTGGTTGCTCAGCGATTGGTTTTAGTGGTCCGAAAGTGTTCCCTTCAATACGTTCACGAATTTCCATTAATCAATCACTCCTTGTACAAGCGTTACAACGTCATCTGCGTTTGATTTCGTGATTTTTAACTTTGTAACGATATTTTGTTTTTCTTCGTCTGCTGTGTACATAAATTGGTCTTCGACGATATTGCCGGAAACAGATGCAGTATTCGTTTTCTCCATTGGCGCGTAGCTTTCCGGTTCACCGACTAATGCCATTGACGCAAAAGCATCAATTGTCATACCAGACGAACGTTGCGCCCACACGACGATTGTTTTTGCCGAACCCTTTGGCGGCTTGATTTTGTATCGCACTGTTCCTGTCATGCGCGCTGTGCGTACTACGTCTTTTTGTAGCTTCACTGTTTTTGATGCTTTGAAATTGAATGTATCTGTTACATCAATAACAATTGTGTTTTCGCCGGCTTTCAGTGCGCCGAGTGCCACATTGAACGACCATGTCGCTGCTGGTCCTCGGTAAATTTCAACCGGTGTTTCGCTGTTGATTTTGTACGTCACAACAACATCATTTCCGTCTGGATCGGATGCGCTACCTGAAATGATGAAAGAATCTGAATCAATCGTACCGCTTGGTGTTACTGCATCAACGACAAGTCCTGGAGCACGGTTTGTCACTGATGTAAACGTACGCACGACCTCGCTTGTTTTGTTGCCTTTGTCGTCCTCTGCCCATACTTTAAGCACGTGGTTTGTGTTATCCGCAAGCGCTGACGTAATCGCTGTTGCACCGTCAAAGAGAATGCCGCCTTTGAAAACGAGTTGCTTGCTGAAGACAATCGGCGTTGCACCGTCCGAAACTGCTGATGTAATCGCTTTTGATGTACCGTCATTGATTGAGTATTTGACGCTCACGATATCGCCGTTGTCGACATCTTTCGCGTTACCTTCAATCGTGAATGCATCATTTTCGTACAACGTTTTGTTATTTTCTGTGTTGACCGTCAATGTTGGTGTATTATTCCATACGATTGTATATGCTCCATCTGAATCGACGCTGTCAGATACCAAGATGTCAGATGACAGATTCAAAGCAGGACGGACGCCGTAGACGCCGCTGTACGCGTTGTCGTTGCTGAGAGCCCCAGACAAGTACACGCTACGCACGAGGCTCGAGTAGCCGGCGCTCGGCGAACGGAGCCAGTAATACCATGCTTTCGAAGTTGTTAAGCTAGTTGTATCTTTGTACTCCGATTTTGAAACTGCTTCTGCTGTTGGATATGCTAAGCGTGAGCTATCTGCTGTTGTAAATAACGGTAATAATTTACCTTCTGCGATTGAATTTTCATTTGCTAAACCGACTTCTGTATTCGATAGTAGGAATACTTTATCTGTAACTGTTTCGCTACCGCCACCGTCTGTAACGGTATTTTTAGCGACTGTTAATGATGTCGGAATCAACGCATTTCGTAGGTTTGCACTGAAGTTTGCTAAGAAACCTTTTTCTTGATCGTATTCGTTGTAGTTCGACCAAACGTTAGCGTTAGTTGGCGGCGCGTCTGCTGAATGTTGCGCTGCGTACCAAGATGTTACTGCACTATTTAACCATTGACGTAAGTTCGAATGTGCATAGCGGTTGTTGCCATAGTTTTTGCGGTTGCTATCTGTATTGCTTGCTTCGATAGCGTCAAATGCCTTGAGCGAGATGATTTTTTCTGATACTAAAACTGTTTGACCGCTCGCATAATGGTTGTGACCACCGACTTGCCAAACGATTGGCTTGCCGTTATAACTTGTTTGACTATCTTTTACTTTTGCACCAACTGGTAGTGCTGTTAATCTTTGTGACATGTAACGTCCTCCTCAAAAATCTTGTGATACAGTTTATCCATTTCTTTGACCAGATAAAAAGAATCACCATGCCTTACGTGATTCTTCCAACTGTTATATGCTTGATCAATCTGTTGTTTTGTCCGCTCGCCATTCCTATACAGCTCACGAAACTTCTTCAATTTGCGCTTTACACGCTTATTTGAGTCGTGCCTTACCTTTTTAATTAGCTTGCCTGTTTCGGTAATATACGTGTGAAATCCAAGGAAATCCACGCCATGCTTTAACGGGAAAATGTGTGATTTATAATTTAATTTAAGCTCTAAACCATCTAAAATCCATTCGATTTCTTTCTTGCATTGTCGCAAATATTCCTTGTCATGATGAACCAAAATAAAGTCATCCATATAGCGGACATACCATTTGATACGTAATTTTTCTTTGATGTAATGATCCATTTCATTGAGTAATAGCACTGAGAACCATTGGCTAGATTGATTACCGATTGGCACGCCTTTGCCATCTGTACTATCTATAATCATGTCTAATAACCACAGCAAACGGTCATCATTGAAAAACTTACGCATGAGACGTTTGACGATTTCATGGTCAATGCTGTCGAAATATTTTTCGACGTCGCACTTTAGTACCCATACATCACGACCATGTTTGCGATATGCCGCCCTATAGAAATCTTCTGTGCGTTTAAGCGCCGCATGTGTACCTTTACCATGTCGACAAGCATAATTATCGTATATTAAGGACCTCTCAAACACTGGTTCAAGCACGTTATCGCAAAGTGAACGTTGCACCACTTTGTCTTTAAAAGCAGTCGATTTAATTGTTCGCTTTTTTGGCTCGGTAATTTCGAAAACATTGTATGCCCCCATTCTATAAGTCATTTCGCGTAATTGCTTTTGAAGTGTCGCTACACATTCGAGCGCATTCGCTTCAAAACGGTTCGTCGCTGTCTTCCAGCGTTTGCCTTTTCGCGCAGCCATGTACGCATTATATAAATTACGAAAATCGTATACTTTATGATATAAATCCATACCGCTTGTAAGGTCGGTGTCCATATACGAAAACCTCCCTGTCAGTAATCTTGTGTTCGTGGCAAATACTAACCACAGGAAATAACCTCCTTTGAATCTGTGAATTCAAAAATATGCTTTCGGCCACATAAGAGCCTACTCAGTCTGTAAGTATTTTTTGTTTCGTCATCAAATCAGGACGGACGCCGTTGTTGCCGTTGTACGCGTTGTCGTTGTTGAGAGCCCCAGACAAGTTCACGTTACGCACGTTGTTCGAGTTGCCGGCGTTCGGCGAACGGAGAAGATACAGGTTATTCCCTAATAACTAATAAATCGCATATTAAAAGCGCTGTTGGTCTACTTTCATCCATTTTGCAGTCAAAAATTTGACGTTTAGGATTAGTTTCGTCCAGTATTCAGCGCTCTTTTCGTTTATGTAGCCTTGCTGCAGGCTTAAATCTACGTAGAACAAAAGTTCTTTGCAGTAAGTCAGTGCAAGGCGTTGTTTTTCCGCTCGGTTTTCTTTTTGCGAAGCATTTCGCGGATAAATTTCGTTCGCTTCAAGTATAAATTCGTAAAGATTCATCACTTTATCTTGCATTCGGTTAACTAATGTAAAGCGCATGCTCTTTGGAAATCTCTTGGTGTTGTTGGTCATCTGCAGTGTATATGTGATTAAATCTCTACATTTCGAAAAGACAGCCATTTCGCTATCTTCTTTATTTACCATTCGGCGTTGCATTTTTACAGGACCTCCAAAATTAAACTACAGATGTAAGTGTTACGTTGTACGTGGTAAATGGTGCGGTTGTCATCGTTTTATTCGTTGTATCAACTGATACTGCGGAACGTACAAGACGCGCACCTTTTTTGTAACCATGTGCAATATTGCCGCTCACCGTCACTTGATTACCGTTGATTGCTGAAATCAACACATCTTCTTCGTACGTATCATCGAACAGCGTCGCTTCCGTGAATGGTGTAAGTGTTGATGCGTCATCTACAGTGATAATAGATGTATTAGCGTTAATAGCAGCTACAACAACCGCTCCACCAGTTTCGATATTCGTTGATGTACCGTCCAACGCGTCCGTAAACGCCCCGTTATTACCCGGTGCGCGGTCTGTTAATTGAAGTTGCAGTTGCATACGTTGTTGGTCTTTTTGTAGTTGCATGATATGATCAAATGCATTGTAAACGCCATTTTCGATGTTATTGATATAGTCAGCTAAAAATGGCGTACCTTCACTGAGTACTTCATCAATTTCTGGATCATAAATTTCATCGTACCAAGTACGCTTTTTATATGGATTTTCTTTTAATACTTCCACCATTATTCTTCACCTACCATGATTTTTTGAGTGATTGGGAATGCGATGATGTACGGCTTATTACCTTTTTGATAATTAAGTACCTTCTCGACTAATGGACGCCCTTCGCTGTCCACTAGCACCGCTTTTGTGATTAAGCCACGTTCTTCCGTTAATCGTACATATTTACGCACTGTATTCTTTTCGATGCGCGCTAAATAAATTGGCTGCTCGGTTTCAACTCCTTCGACCGTCACGACTGCTTTTACAGCGAGTCGGTCCAAGAAATCTAATGTCGCATCAACCATATATTGTTTAATCTGGCTCATTTGTTACCTCCTTGTCGTTGTCCTGTGCGGAATTTACCTGTTGTACGTGTGCGTTGTTCGTAGCCGTAAACATTCACACTTGATTCGACGTCTACGGCACTTTCTGTTCCATCTACACGATCAGTACTAAAGCGATTCGTAACTTTGATTTCATTATCAAATGCGTACGGATCCGCTCCAAGTTCAAATGTTGCATCAACATATACACCATCAACACGTTCGGTGTTAAAACGATTGGTCATACGCGGACTTTCAATGAAACTATATGGCGTACCGCTCATTTCGAGCTCGCTCGCTGCTGTAGTGGCTTCGACTCTCGCACATCGGAAACGACCGCAAATATACGGATTTGTGATAAATGCATATGGTTTTGAGCTGTACTGCAAGTAATCACTCAAACCGCTTGCAAGCAGCATCAATTTGACGCCACCCGCAACGAGCGATGTAAGTATTTCCTCGAATTGGTCCGTTGTGATGTTAGCGTCGTAGATTGTTTGGAGCGGTATTTCTTCAATCGCCATTGCTGCTGGCTCATTTAACAGCTCCCACAATTCAACGACTTTTACTTGTTGTTTTTCGACACCTAGCACATATGCAATCGCTGTGATTAAGCCGTTCAATGTACCATCTGCAAGGTTACGAGCAATCTTTGTTTTCAACATGATGCGATATACTTCGTCTGTTGCTGTACCCCGTGGTTGCACAACGTTTTGACCGATTAAATCAAGCACTTTCCCTTCTGCATTGTCGATGCTGCGCCACTCGATAATACGATTGTTCGTTTCTTCTAATAGCTGTAATTCATCGCTAAACAACTGCATTAATTTGTATGTGTTACTTTCCTCGTCTTTACGAAAATGGTCTGTAAAGAGCGATACAAGTTGTTTTACGCTGTACATTAAATCACCTCAATTGCATTAGCAGATAACTGGGCGATTTGTGGACGTGACATTGTAACGTTGGCAGCACTAAATACTGCGTTGTCTGCTGATAATTCAATCGTCACATCATCAATGCCAGTGACCGCATATACACGAGCGATTAGTTTAGATAACACAACGTCCTCACCCATTGATAGCCCACTGTGTACCGTATCATCTTCATCTAAGCCACCTACGTAAGCGACCATCGCATTGCGTACTTGTCGATGGCCGTCTGCTTCAAATGAGATATTCGTTTTGAGTGTGACCTTCGCATAAATTTGTACGGTTTCTGCACGAGTGAAACCGATTTTTTGTGTGTATTCTGCTTCATCTTCGATATTCACGATTGTTGTGCCGTAAGCCTGTACGCCTGCGCTTTTCTTGTTAAGTATTGCCTGGGCAATGTCTGTATCGTCACCGCCAAGCACGAAACACTGAATAGCTCGTGTAGGCGTACCGTATTCGTTCGTGGTGTCCTCTGGATTGTTGTCCACGTATACTGCTCGGATGTCTTGATTCTTCAATAATTCTGTACGAATAGATGAAACTGTGCCGTAGCCTTGTCCGCTAACTACTTCATCTGCTCGTTTACGTGCTTCAGCATCTGTTTCACGTTCGCGTCCATTTGCAATAGCGATAGGATTCGTTACACTCTCAACGCCTTGTAAGGGATTTAACAGCTTATTGATTTCGCCAATATCTGCATTGCCTACCGAGCCAAGTTCTCGTGCTACTACTTCGATTGTGATTGTTCCGTTTGAACTGATACGCTTTTCTTCCGCTGTGTAGTACAGCGTGTCATCTGCTTTACTTACGATTGTGCCAAAAGGAATCAGCGTGTTGGCTTCACCTGTGAAAGTTACATCACCGTATGCGCTTGACGCAGGATTTCGTGTGATGCCTGCATACACAAGTAAGTTATCTAACTGCTTCCCTTCCGCTGTATTACGATATGCGCTGTAGTAAACATTTTCGTTGTCTTGCCAGACGAGCGATGTGGACCATGCGATGATTCGTAAGATAAAACCGAGTGCGGATCGTGACGATGTATTTGCATCTTGTCCGAATAATTCTTTTGCTTTTGATTCAGTACGAGCAAGAATTTCCTCGTAGGTTTCTCGCTTGTACCCTAATTTAGTTAGTGCCATCTAAACTCACCTCCATTTCCATTTCATCGCCTGTCGCAATTTCTTCAACTACAAACGACACATGCGCTGTACGTGAAGCTGTTTCTACTTCAACCTGTACCTCACCAACCAATTGCACACGCTCCTCGTTTGCGATTACTCTTGCTACTTCAACGATGATTTCATCTGCTGTCGGTTTATTCATGAATACTTCTAAGTCTTTGCCGTATTCCTCGTCCAAAAACCATTCATTAAGCGCTGAACCGAGTTCAATTTCAAGACATTGTGCAATCTCGTATTTCCCTTCTGTAATGCCTGCGCCCGAAAAATCTAAGTCGTTGCCCCATTCGTTTTCATTCATACTCACTGTTTTCATGCTCGTATTAGCACCCCCACGATAACGCTGTCCTGTAAGTTCATTACGCGTGATTTCTGCGGTAAGTAAGGTTGCTTTGTGTCAATGTCATCAAGTGAGCGCTGGGAAACGCTACATAGCACGATGTCGCCTTTTTTAAATACTGGCACAAAGTACACCGGCTCGTTAAATGTGATGCTGTAGTGATTTTCAAAACTACCTGGAATAAAAACTGAAATAGCTTTGGAATCATGTATTTCATAACGATGTTGAATACATGTAACACCTTCTACAATCGGCGGCACTTCTGCATCTTCGTTGTACTCTTTACGCATCAACAAAGGCTGTATCGTAGCTTCTTGACCGTTCCACGATTCAATTCTAGCCGGGAAGGTTGTATTCGCCATTAACAGCGTTTGCGTTGTAATCATATCGAGCGTGTCCATTCCTTGCGGCATTAGCTCACCACCTCCAAATGCGTCTGAAAATCATCTTTTGTAGCGATGTGTTTACCACCGATGACGCGGAATGTTCCAGTTACTGTCTTGCTGTGTAGCTTCAAGATAGCTGCTGTTTTCACACGATGCTGTAAGAGTGCTTCGATTTTGAAGCCCCTTGTCGATTTCTTCTGATATTTCTTTGTGAATCTCTCTGGCACACCTAAAAGACCTGTACTTGGCGATAACTCAAAGTTGATGTTGTCGCCTTTACGAATATCTCGGATATACCATTGACCTAAGATTGGGTAAAACGATGCGCCACAGTCCTCTGCAAGCGATTTAATCGTGTCTACACCTTTCCCGTTACAGCTATAGCCTTTTTTGTGTAGCTTGTCATTCGGCAACTCTAGCACCTTGATTTTCATGCCGATAGCATTTGCTACATCACGAATAATCGTGCTTGATTTAACAGCCTTTTTGTACGACTTCTCGACTTTTTTCTTGCTCTTTGTACCTTGTTCATCAACTACACGAATACGAGTAGCCCTGTCCTGCCCGACCTTATCGGACCAAACAGCCGTAATCTTGCCACTAAGGATTTGACCTACATCACCTTCGTAGCCTGCGTTAAGCGTGAGCCGTTCCCCTTCTTTGATTTTCTCACGCGTGTCATGGACTAGATTGTAGATTTTGATGATTGCGCTGTTAGGTAAATGGTCATCATCAAATGGCACTTCAAACTCGATGTGCAACATCTTATTCGTGATAGATAAGCCATTCGTTTTCACTTCAATCTTACGTTTCCATAGTTTAGCCAATCGATTCACCACCATTTTGCAAAATTAAAAACACTGTTTCATTGAGCGTGGCCCAAGTCACAGTGCTTTCATGATTTGATAAATCTAACGGTACAATCGTTTGTGCTGGGTGAGTGCGTGGGTCATACGTTGATGCAAACAACGCTTGCCCGTACACTAACTTTTCACCTGCTACAATCAATTGCTCGTCTTTGTATAAATCAACAGTGAAGAAATCGTATGTTTCGTTGTATCGTACATCTAACTTGTACTCGTCATTATCCAGTTCAATGATGAACTCATACGGTATCAAGTCTTTGTCGATTTCGATATATTCCATTACTTCACCTCATTTATGGTAATTTCAGTATGACGCCAATTGGAATTTTGCGTGGTGGGTACTTGTTGAGTTTGTATAGTTCCTCCCACGTTGTACCGTATTTTTTAGCTAAATCCCAGTATGTGTCGCCACCTTTAACTTCATGCGTTGTCGCATCACTTTTAGAGCCACTCGTCTGCTTTGTACCACCGTTTGATTTGCCTTTAGCACCTTTTTTAGATGATTTCTTTTCATCACCTGCAATGCGTACTTCTTGCAAGATAATCGTAAACTTATGGCCGTTGCCAATTTTCGTTTCAGATTCATACGTGAATTTGTTGATAAGGAAGTTGTTGCCTGTCCGACGACCAACGTAAGTTAATCGTTTCCCTTCGTTTTTGTACTTCCGAATCGCTTTGACCTTTTCTGCTACAGTATGCTTTTTATCACCAAAGATAACACCTGTAATCGTGAGGACGTTTGCTCTGTCCTCTACATGGTCCGTAACGTCTTTGCCTTTTTCAACGGCATATTGTGGTATGTCAGCGTCATCTTGCCAGGATTCTTTCTCGACTAACAGATGTAGCTTGCCAAGTGTGGTCCTCGTCGTTTTAAACGGCTTTGATTTTGTTTTAGGTGACTTCACAACTTTCACTTTCGACTTCGGGCTTTTTTCACTAGGTTTCTTTGGATATTTCGTCTTGTCCTTTGGACTTTTCTCCGCAGGTTCTGTCGGATATTTTGTTGTGTCCTTTGGACTTAATTCAATTGGATCCATACGCTACACCTCCATTATCGGTGGCATTACATCCTGTACAGATGCAAACCAGTTTTCGATTTCCTCACGCACAGACGTTGCAGTAGTTTGAGCGTCACCGCCACCTTGCACAACGATTGTTACGCTATTGTGATTTGTTACTTGTGCATTTGTACCGCCACCACTTACAACTGGCGCTGATGAAGCTACTGCGCTTAAATCAACTGTCGGGCTTGTACCGTCACCTCGTAACACACCTGCATCACGTAAGCCTTGTGACTGGCTTGCTGTTAATACAGATTCGTTTTTGTGTAACTCACCCATATAACCATCAAATGGTACACGCCCCAAACCGCTAGCATGAGAGCCGTTAGCCCCTGCACCACTCACATTCACTTTTACTGTCGGCATTGGCGGCCAACTGAAGCGTGGGAATGGTGGCCAACTAAATCTAGGCATCGGTGGCCATGAGAATTTCGGCATTGGCGGCCATGTCCATTTTGGTAATGCAGGCCATGAAAACTTAGGCATTGCAGGCCAACTGAATTTAGGCAGGCTTGGGAATGTGAACTTTGGCATCGGTGGCCAGTTAAAGTTGATGCCCGAACCACCACCCGCAAACATCGGTGTAACAGGTAATTTAACTGGACCTAATCCACTTGTATTGATGCTGCTAAGATTAGCTGGCACATTAACCGGCGCAATGTTGTTTGTGATTTTGATTGTGTCAGCCTTTAAACTAATTCGAGCGTCTGGCAAGTTACCGATAGAGTTCGTAAGACTTGCTGTATCAGCAGTAACTTTTACTCTAGCGTTCGGCATATTTTGAATAGATGCGGCAATTGCAGATGAATCAGCTTTAATCTTGATTGGCGTCGCTTTCATGCTGTTCAGTTGCGATTGTGCTTGCGCTGTATCAGCAGATACCTTTGCTTCAATCTTATCTGCTTCAATATTCTTCACGTCTGCTTGCGCTTGTGTGGTATTTGCGCCTACATCCACTTCAACCTCTTTACCTTGGAATAGGCTCAATTCTGCTTCAAATGGCTTACTACCACCACCATTAAAGGCATTTTCGACTTGCGTCATTGCACCTTGGACCATGTTATCGACAGTCGCATCTGGCAACGTCATGTCAAAACCTTCGAACATCTTACTTAGCCCATCTTTCAAGAACGACGGCATATTACTACCTTGTATCGCTTGATAAATATCGCTACCTAAGTTGTTGAATAAGCTAGATATTTTAGAGCCTATATCCGATGCAAGATTACCTAAAGAATCTAGTCCGAGTATTTTCGACCAATCAATGTCGATACCTAACGCATCAAGCCCCATACCTAAAGCGCCGCCTTTGAAAATCTCTGCGAAATCAAGCTTCGGTATATTCTTGCCACTCGTCATGTCGGTTAGAAAATCCCAAACCGCGCCATCACCAACACTTGATAAAGCGGCAGTCATATCCATGATGTTCGTCGTTACGTTTCCAATTACTTCTGCAACCTTTGGACCGTCGCGAGAAATGTCGGACAGCATCTTTTGGAACCCTTCATTGTTACCTAGATTCGCAGACCAATTCGAGAAGTCGGCCATTAGATCTGCCATCCAGTCAAAACCACCAGATGCACTACCGCTAAATGCCGCGAAGAAATTAACAATACCATCTGTCGCATCACCAATGATTGAACCTAATTTCGGTAGATTAACTTTTACATAGTCGATAAACGCCGTCATCTTATCCGAGCCTTGTAATCCTGCTGTCCAATTCGAGAAACGCCCCATCATATTTTCAAAGCCTTGCCCCATCCATGATGTTAATGGCTCTAATGCTGTCATTGTGTTTAGAACGCCTTTGAACGCATTACCTAGCCCGTTGCCAATGTTCATTGTTAACGGACCGATTGAACGTTGCAAATAATCAAAGAAGTTTTGCATTTCTGCGCCTTTAAATGAAGCATTTAAGTTGTCCATCAACCCTGCAACAGCTTTTGATGCGGCTTGTAGAATAGGTTGTGATGCACCTAAAGCTGTATTGACTGCCTTTGCACCGGAACTGACTACATCGAACATTGCTGGTTGCATAGATTCTTTTAAGTCATTCCAACTATTAACCACGCCATCTGTTTGTTTTTTCAACTCAACTTGCTGTGCGGTTAATTTAGCG
This sequence comes from Kurthia populi, assembly GCF_042686175.1. Taxonomy (NCBI): domain Bacteria; kingdom Bacillati; phylum Bacillota; class Bacilli; order Caryophanales; family Caryophanaceae; genus Kurthia; species Kurthia populi. Next base: position 49,325 of record NZ_JBHUOR010000018.1, read on the forward strand.
TTCTTTTCGTAAAGCGGTGTAATCGTAGATATCGCAAGCATACCAACACCCATGATGCCACCGAATGCAATAGTAGCTGCAGACGCTAAACCAAGTAGACCTCCTGCAACAACACCAATCGCTACACCAAGCGCACCGATAGCACCAACCGCCACTTGTGCAAGTGAAGCAATAGCAGGTAAAGCAATAAGTATCGCTGTTAATTTCACACCCATACCGAACAAATTAGGTGATAGTATGTTGCCGATGTTGAATCCTCCACCGACATTGAGGTCTGGCCCTCGAATGCCGTTGATATGTGCTTGTAGAATGGCTAACTGTGCATGTGCGCCTGCTGTATCTAAATCAACGTTAATATTACGTGCTTGCAATTCAAGCATTCGTAAATGCGCTCGTAACGCTAAAATATCATTCGTGTGCGTTTCAATATCTACATCAATAAATACATCATTCGCATCTAATGAGTTCACTTGTTGTTGTAATGCCTGTAGTTGCGCTAAAGTTTCTGCGTATTCTGCATGCACATCAATAGTAATATCATCATTGTCTACGTTATTAATCTGTTGTTGTAATGCCTGTAGTTGCGCCATGATTTCGGCGTTATCTAAGATAGCGTTGATGTCGATAGTGTTGTTGTCGAGCTGTCCTGTCTGCTGTTGCAACAATTGAATCTGCGCTAAAGCACCATTGTCATGCAAATTTACATCAATGTTAATGTCATCATCGAAGAAACTTAACTTCGCAATCAGTGCATCAATTTGCGAATTGACCGTAGCTAACTCGCTACCATCTACCTCCAAGTCGATATCGATATCTAAGTCACGTAATGCCATCTACTCACCCCTTTCTTATTTCTGATTTTTCTTCGCTTCATTTATCTTCTTAATCTGTATGTCAATTGCGGCATTGAACTCCATCACTTCATCGAGTGAGCGCCGTTCCATTTCCTCAAACGTTGACATACGTTCCACGATTGGTCGCCAAAAATACCAGTCACGATTTGCTTCGTTTTCGTAGTGATATTCACTCTTCGACGTCGTCTGTGTCTGTAAGAAAGCGCATCGCCGCACCTGTTACAGAGTTGATAACTTGGAACGAGTTTGGTAAGGCTTCGAAGAACTCGTAGTCTACTTTTGAACCTTCTTCTGTGAAGATGACATGTTCAAGCAGTTCATCAATACGTTTGTCGATGCCATCTTTCGTGCGGTTGATTAATTTGAATGTTTCGCGTAAGCCTGCTGATTGGAATTTAAATGTAATTTCCTCGCCATTAGCGAGTTTTTCTGTGTGTAATGTTGTTTTTGTCATGTTTAATCTCTCCATTTCTTTAACTGCTTTTTTTCGTTCTAAATCATGCACTTCTGGATTTACTTTAATCATAAAAATAAGGGGCTAGATGCCCCTCACCTCCCAACTACTCTTGTACGTAGTCGAATACTAAAATCTCGAATTCACGTTCAGTAATTTCCTTGCCGAACTCTGCTTTTGGTACTTTGTTTACCATTGCTTTTGTACCGCCTGCTTTTTCCTTTACTTCGTTGTCTGAAATAACCCAAGCTGGAACCATTTCTGATGTACGAGCAAGCTTCACCAGGTAATTGATGTACGGTGATGTTTGGTTTAATTTGATTTTAATTGTACCTAATGAGTGGGTATTGATTGCGACACCAACGTCACCTTGTGCTGATACATGCGTTGTTACTGTTTCCTCGTCTTTTTCTGCTTCGACGAATGAGTCTTTTGCAAAACCTGTAATGTTTTGACCGCCTACGATTACACTAACTTTCTTAGCGTCATATACTGCAATTGCTCCCATTATAAAACCTTCTTCCGTTTATTTTTTTGCATAATAAAAGCACCTATCTGATTGATAGATGCTAGATAATCATTTCGCCTTTTACTGGCACTTTGTGGATAGCGCCCGCCAGTTGGAAGCTGAATCCTAAACCTTTGTAGATACGTGCCGCGCGGTCTGCAGCGTTTGATTGTGCGCGTGATAGAGTTGTGATTGCATAGTCTGGAATGTTATCCGTTACTGAAATCATGTCCTGTGCTACACCTGCAAGTAATACGTTATCTAATGATGACGCTAGTAATGCAATACCTTTATCTGTATAAGCTACTTTGTCATTTGCAATTAATTGCTCTTGGATAGCATTTGCACCATTCACGATTAACCAGTCTTTCGAGTGGACCACATCAATGTATTCGCCAGATAATGTTTTACCTTCTGACATAACATTGTGGCCTGATTTTGTAACGAATGTCTGCATGTTTAAAATTTCGATGTCTGTTAGTTTTGCTACGCTGAATGCTTGTGGTGTGATACCTACTAGCTTTTTGTTCATCCATGTAATCGAGCCAACTTCTTTCGAGCCATGACCACCCACCCATGCTTCAGCAACATACTCGCCTGCTGTTTCGTGATAAGCGGCAAATGTGCGCTCGTATTTGTATAGCTGTAATGATTCAGCATCTTCTAGCTTCGTGATAGTCGTCGCAAACATCTTGATACCTTCACCTTCAACGACATCTGCGATTGCTTTAACGTCTGCAACTGCTTGTGTATCAGCTACAACAAAGTAGAAATCTTCATCGAAATGTTGTTGCAATGCTTTAGCTGCCGTTTTTGGTGTATCGTCCGTAGCGTTAGGATCATACGTGATAATGCCCATCGTCTCGGGTGATGAATCGCCTTGTTTTAATAGCGTTGTCGCAATCTTATGAGCGATTGAATCCTCACCGAAAATCTCGGCAATTTGTTCTGGCTCTGAATAATTCGAATAGCTTGATGGACCTGCAAGTGCTGCAAGTAAAGCAGGTTTACCAAGCCCTGTAAGTCGTGCGGCTTTTTTAATTTGAATCTTTACTGTGACGTCTTTTAATGGCATTTATAGCCCTCCTTTATTTCCTGTGAGTTCCACCTTGTCGATGTACTCCATTTCTTTGACTACTTGCGCACGTGCTCGTAGTCGCACATCAAAGCCGACACGATACTCGTAATCTGTCGTTAAAAACGTTGTACGGTCCGTTAAGTCAGTTGTTTGTACAATCGCGATATTTTTATCTTTTAGCTCGTCTACACCAGCTGTCTCAAGATATTGCAAAGCACTGTACGCAAGTGTTTCTGCCGCTCCGACTGTACTCGCATAACAAGTAATCGAAGCAGTCATTTCAATGTCCTGCTCGTGCACCGCAGTTGTTCCGCGTATGTACTGCGCAGGTTGCCCAATCTTTTGACCGAGCATTGTAAATTTAACGCCGGTGTATGGATAAGGCGGTTGTTTTGCAGTTGTTTCAGTGCGGATTGTCGTTGCACCTGTAAACGTCTGCAAACCCTTGATAAGAGCGACTCTAATTCCTTGTATATCAAGCATTCGGATTCACTCTCCTTGCTGTGTAAATAAAAAAATCACCATACTCGGTGTGGTCGGCTTCTTCCTCCACTGAGTAGGTGACTTTCCTGTATACAATTTGCTGCTTTGTTTGTAGCTTGGTATGCGTATAGACTTGCCTATCGCTAGATGTATAGCGACCACCGCTGTCATAGATTTGTTTGTCCGTCATCGGTACAATCGCACAATGAAGTGGCACTGGCTCGACTTTTTCGGGTTCAACCCATTCACCGTCTACCCAGCTCCCTTCTGCATTTTCGTCTAGGAGCGGCACCAACAGCACATCTTTAGCAGCATACTTGTTAATAAGTCTTGTAAAGTTATGGATCACTGTAAAATAACCTCCATTGCCTGTAGCATAGCGCCTGTCTCGATAAGCGGATTGCTAGAACCTTTTTGTTGAACCGTAAGCGGCGCATTAGGTGGACTTTGTAACGCACGAGCATACTTTTGTATCTCTGTACGCATTTCAAGCCCTAGCGCTTCGTATAATAGCTCCACGTCCACGTTATCGAGTATAGCAAGCGGCACTAACTCCGCTGCTTTAGCCATAATGGCTGGTGTTGCTTGCTCACTGCCGTTGCGTAAAAATGACCGCTCCGGTATACGTATGTGTGTAGTAGACGCTTTAAGTCCAACACCAAACTTAGCTACCCAAAACTTGCGCATTTTATCAGTGACAGGGATATCTACACCGTATTCGTGCACGCGAGCCTTACCCTTGTTTGTAAGCGTGCCCCCAGCGTATTCTCCTCCGCTAATATAGCCAATCTTTACGGAGCGGCTATTAATGCGGTCAATGTTAGCAATTGCCTCCGGTATACGATTTGTGTCGCGTATTCGCACGCCCATGCTACCACCTCAACTTCCTAAGTCTTGTAGCGCGCAACAATGATTTAAAGGCATTGTCACGCTCCTCGCGACTCTCAAATGTTTGCGACATGCCCGCTAATGACTCTGATTTAATGCCCTCCGCCCCGTCAAAAGAAAGCTCTGAGTTTACGTATTTTGCAATAATACGTTTGACTCTCCCTGGCATCGGATTATCGTCATCAAACGATTGATTGAGATAGCCCTCAACAAAATCAATGGCATCATCTAATTTGACTTGGAGCGGTACATCCTCAACGTTTGTGTCTACACGTGCTCGTAACTCCTCAAGCGTCATCATTCGCATCATCCACTTTCTTCGGAGGACGTTTACGTGGCTTTGGAGCGGCCGCTTCTTTCGTTTTAGGTTGTTCGACAGCTTTTTTGTGATATCGTCTCAGCAACATATTATCCCTCCTCTAAACTGTGAGCATGACTACGCTTTTGTAATTTTCACAACGCCGTTGTCGTCACGCAGGTTCGTTGTATAGTGAGCATTCGCTGCTAACACATGTGTACGTGCTAAGATGTCGTAATCAGTCTCAAGATTTACTTTTTTCTTGTTAACGATTTCAACAGCGCCGAACTTCTGAAGATATGAAGTACCTTCTGTTAAACGCTTTGTTTTAACAATATCTTTTACACCAACAAGCTCAGACACTTGTGCTTTTGTAACTGCCGTTTCTTGCGTCGAGCCGCCTACTGCAAATAGATTTTTCACTAATTTTGTGTAATCTTTCGGATGCACGAACAATACTAAGCTTTGCTCGTCCTCGTCGCCGAATACGTCAATAGCATCTAAAATAGCACCTGGCGTCTCCGCTCCTAAAGTTGACGTTAATAATGATGTGCCTAGCGTCGCTAAGTAGTCGATTTCTACTTTATCAGCCATCGCTTTCGTTAATTGTTTCTTCGCTTCTTCTAGCGTGCCAGTAACGTTTGTGATAACGGCTTTTTCAGTGACTTCGATAGCTTTACCCGCTTCTTTCACAGTCACTTGAGTAGTAGTCATAGACATTTTGCTCGTGTCCATCGGTACACCCTCTGTTAAATCCTCGGCAGGACCAACGTATCCGTATTTTGGACGCGTAATCGTGTCACCTGGTTGTCCAGTTAGCGTGTTATCTGTTACAGCATAAGGTGTGAAGCGGATAGCTGTAGGCAACTCGGCTGAGATAGCGTCAGCTAACACCTCTGGATTGATTAAGTCCGATGCCTTTGTTTGAGCAAAGAACTGGATATCTAAATTAAGTAGTAACGGTGCACTTGCTACGATTGCTGTTTTCTTCATGTGATCTCTCCTATTCTGATAATTGTTTGTACAGTTCATGATTGTCATTGAATAGTTTTGTCTTTTCAACAACGTTCATTGCATTGAATTGTTCTTTTGTGATGGCAGGTGGTGTACCTTGTCCACCAGGAAGCGGATTCCCTTTGACACCCTCTTTTTCAAATAGATAAGCATCCGACTCTTTAAGCATAGCCAGTTGCTCCTCTAATCCAAGCAACTGCGAACCATCTAGCTTCACCTTTCCGATGTCAAGCAAGGCTTTTACAGCTTTCGGATTCTTCGCTTTTGCGTTGCGTAATGCATCAGATAACGCAAAATCAAAGTCCTTTTGCGCTAAGCTCTGTTGATATTCTGCGGCCGCTTCTGCATTCTGCGTTTGTAGCGCTTGAATCTGTTCCTTGAGCTTGCTACTATTAGCAGCTTCACCCTTTAATGTTTCCAGCTGTGCGTCACGATCAGTGAGTTGCTGTGTTAAATCAGCTACTTTTGACTGTTCCGCTTCAAGTGCTGTCTTTGCAACATGCGAAGCGGTATAGCCATCTACAACTTTCTGCGCCGTTTCTTCATCGATACCGAGCGCAATTAGTTCTTCTTTTGTCATGTATAAGCTCCTTTCGTGCCTTTTAACGTCTTACTTAGGACGAGTGTATTATCGAACTAAATCAACGATACGAATGCCTGGCGCATGCTTATGTTGACAATTTTCATCGTATGTCGCTTGATAATATTCAATTTTCTTTTGGATATTCTCGGGCGGATTAGTAATCATCTCTGGTGCATCAAAGCCTGGCATTTCGATTAAAACTGTTAATTCTTTATTCGCTTTTGCGCAAAAACCTGCATGAAATAATAAATCTTGCATTGTTAGTGAAGGGTATTTAACATCGTAGTTTCTCATTCTCTCACCACCTTTCGAGCAAAATAAAAACCGCTAGAAGCGGTTAACTAAAATTTTTAGCGCACTTTTCGCAAAAAGGACCCTTATTACTAGCTCCACTCTTCTTGCAACTCATACAAATCGGAGCCAATGTGAATACATTATCGCTATGCTCCGATTGAAGATATCCTTCTTCTGTCGTGCGATAAGTTATTTCAGATTCTTCATTATCATCCTTATTGGAGTGGGCTTCTCTACAACGCAGGCATACGATTTCAACGCCATTGCCGGTATTCCATGCAACATGGTCGTATAATCCTGTGTGATTGCACTCCGCTTTTAACATAGCTTTGATTTCTTCTGGTGTGCCCTCGTATTCATTAATCGCATCACCTTTAATTTGTCTGTAAATCATTTTCATCACTCCGAAATCATTATTTTGATACACCTACGTATAAAACACTTCTACAAAACGCCCTTCAATGAACATGGCGTGTAGATTATATTTAGTTGAAACTGTTTCGATGTGTATGTCTATATTTAAGTCACGTAATGCCATATACCCCGCTCCAATCTCACAATCTCATTATTCTGCTTTATGCTCCCGATACTGCTCAAACGTCCGCTTCGCAAGCTCTTCATCTGTCTGAGCGCGTATAGATGCAACCTTATAGCCAATCATGCAACGACAGTTGATGTCCAATGAAGGTACGCCAAAACCACTCGGAGCGGCAGCAGTGTGACCTTGAAACTCGAACAAGCCACCTTTGACCGGCACTTGTTGGCCATCTAGCACAACATGCGAATCACGTACACGCTCGTCATGCATAGACATCCACTCTTTAACCATCACAACGCCACCTTCATCCGCTCGCTCAGCTACATCTAACATGCCTTGCTCACGTACCCTATGCGTCTCATTTCGTGCGGTGCGCACTGCTTTCTGATAATCACCGTCTAGTGTGTCGGTTAATTCATCAGCCATCTGCTCGTATGTGTAGCTTTCTTTGATACCCTTATCAACCGTTTGGTTGACCTTTTGCACGATTGTCTTGCGGTGCCGCTCCAATGTCTCTGGCAACTTCAAGTCAGCGACTTTATTTTCCTGTGCCCGCTTTGAGATTTCTTCTTTACCGATTACATGCGGAAATTCGACCATCGTTTCCTTTTGAATCGCCCATGCCATCCAGTCATAGCTGTACTCGTATGACTCCTCTAATTGCTTGCGTAAGACGTCTTGTTTCGCTTTGGACATTGTATTAATGTGTAGCAGTAAATTACGCTTGAGTGCATCGATACGCTTGTATTTGAGCATGTCAGCACGTTTCAGCTTGCCATTCTTCTCGAATCGCTTATAAATGCCGCCCATTTCCTTGAGAATGCCATTAATCATTGTTTCGTATATCTTTTTAATAGCCGACTCATAGTATTTCGACCGCTTCATCAGAAACTTATCCAACATAGCAGCATATTTCTTTAGGTTAATCATATTTCGATATGACCATGAACTTCTACAAACACTGGTTTAGGGAAAATAAACGTTTCTTCTCCAATTGTCATTTTGACAAGTTTAGCATCGTAAATACGCGGTTTTTTCAAATCTGCTACTTGCTTAGCTAAAGCTTTCTTCATCGCCATTTCCATCGTTTTCATTGCTATTCTTCCTTTCGATGTCAATTTGAAGCGGTTCAATATCATCCCGCTCCTGCTCAATCCGCTTCATTTCCGCTTCAGCATCTTTCACCCACGGATGATTTTCCACAATCGTCTCACGCGAGATAATGCCCTCGGACTGCACAGCCATATCTATGACCTCTTGCTCGGTTGTGAGCAGCACTTTGTTGAACGTCATGGTCACATCACGGTAATCCAGTGTGCCACGTCCTTGTAGTTCGCAGTATTCCTGCACAAACCACAATAACTCACGAATAGATAGCTCAAAGCCTTGCTCAAGCATGGAAGCTTTAAAGTCTAGCAGTGAATATAGAAATTCTAAGGAGCGGCCGCTCGGTGCGTCTCCAATCACGTCTGGCGATGGATCTACACCTTGACCGCTCGTAATAATGTTCTTTCGTAGCATTTCCGCTTGTGCTATATAGGCATCTGTCGGAATAGCAGCAGTTAATGTATCAATACCGCCATCGTCCTCATCCACCTTTACAGCTTTATAGCGGCGTAAATTCTCCTGGAACTCAGATAATGAGGAACCATCGTAACCTTTAAGTACGTATATAAGCTCTTGCACATCAAAGATAGTATTCTGGCCTTTCGATAGCAGTTGCTCGTACTCGTCAATAGCCACCTTGTTAAAGTGCAAGTCAGATAGTTCCCATGAATTGTTTTGGAAGCGGATGAATGGCACTTTGCCCCACGACTTACCAACCGCTCCTTCTGCATCTGTAAAATGCGGCGCTGGATTGACCTCACGTGTCACATCAAGTGTGATATCGCCACCAATGATTTCGTAGTATGTCACGATTTCATCGGTCCACAGCTCCAATTTAATGTGGTCATCAGCATAGTAATAGAAGCGGATGCCAGCAACTAACTTATCCGGATAGCGTGTATCATAAATTGGGATAAACTGCTCACCGCCTACGAGCATGTACTTAAACTCGCCATCCTCGTCAATGTATGGGTGCAACCACTCAACGCCTTTATTGCTTGCATTGATAATCAGCTCGACGAGCGTCTTTTTCCACCGCTCCCCAATGATTTCGGTAAGTAGCGCTGTTTGCTCGTTGTTGCCTGTGTTGGAACCAAATGACATCGGCTCTCCTGCTAGATACCCAACCTTTTGGTCAACGAGTATCTTATGCATACCAGATGGAATACGTCTGTTTGTGGCGTCTGTATCAACTACTTTTACGCCATTTACATATGAGTAAATCTTGTGTTGCAAGATATCGCTCTCATTGCGATAATAGCGCTCACCTTGCAGCATGTTGCTGTTGTCGAAGCTATCATATAGCTTTTTGACATTATCACTTTGAAGCGGCGCATTTTGCTCAATCATACGAACAAGCTCGTCTGTATACGTGCCCGCTCCGAAGTTATACATGTTAAACATCATTACACCTCCTACGTTAAGAAATTAGATTTAAGGTCCGTCACATCATATTTGTCTAGCCCGTACCATGCTGCTGAAAATGTGTGCGGATCTATGTTGAATTCATCGTCGATTTGTTTACCTTGCTTGTCTTTTGCATACGTGAGCGTTTTCCACTCTCGTACTGTGTTTTTGCACGAAGCGGAGCATATGATGCGCTTAAACCGCTTCATTTTCTTCGTATTCGATAACCGCGAACCTTGAAACTTCTTGGCTGGCTTCATGTTGAATCCCATCTTTTTGAAATACCGAATGGTTTTCGGCTCTGCTGAGTCAGCAATAATCCGCTCCCTGGTCTGAATAAACTCTTTTAAGTCCTCTACGGTTTCATCATCTGTCTGCTTATTTTTGTAGTACTCCCAGTAAATGAATAGCCAACGTTTTTCTACATCCACGGCCATTCGTATTACGGCATTGTAGGACTCCTCGAAACCAAAGTCCATTCCCACAAAGTTCTGCTGCACGTTAATCTCGTCCATCATCGCAAGCACCTTGTCGTGCGGTAATACCTCAAATTGCGGCAAAACACGTGTGCCGTTAATACCAAAGCGCCCTCGGCGTGCAATGCGATACAAGTCATAGTCGTACTCTTTCATTTCCTCCAACTGTTCCACATAGGACTCTGGGAGGAATTTGTTATCGTCTGCTGTTGAGTGATGATAGTACGTGTTATTCGTAACGATTGTCCGCTTCTCATACAGTTCTTCATCATCCAAAACAAAGCGCTCTTTTTCTTCGTCCTTGAAGAAATGCGTGTAGGACCAGTTATCTTTGCTCACTGGATTGGTTGATAAAATCATATGAAGCGGCAATGTTGGATGACGTAGACGACCTAACAGCTCCTTGAAGCCCTCATACTTAATTTCTGAGCATTCTTCTAACCAAATAAGCGATACATTGTTAATTGATTTGAGTTTTGCAGGCTTATCCATCCCTTTGAAGATGATTTTGCTCCCATTTGGGAATCGTACTTGCATAGGCGAAGCGGTCACTTGTATAACGTGTGCTAGGCCCATATCTTCAACAAGTTCACTGATTAGAGAGAATGTTGAATCACGATGCGTATCGTAGACCTCACGTACAACAAGCGCAGTACGCCGCTCCTTTGTCAATTTGAGTATGATTTTTAATGCAACATGATACGACTTACTGCTACCGTAGCCGCCCACTAAAAATTGAAACTTTGTTCTCCAAAAGCCCAAAAAGGCTTTGAAATGCGGATTGACGCGTTTAATCGTCATCTTCACCAACTCCTAAAATTTCAATTTGAATTGGTGCGATGTCGTCTTTTGTCATGTCGGAGCGGGTTTTTTCAATATTTACGCGCTCACGTTCCACTTTAAGCTGCTTCAACTCCGCTTCTTCCAGTAGATCCATATACTTTGTAAGGAAATCGAGTGCTTTCATCTTGTCAGCAAGCTTAACGGTCACGCCGTCTTTGCCCTCTTTGATTTCTGTCACGATAGATGTGTCTATATTCGAAGCGGATTTCAAATGAACGTAGTTCACATCAATTTCCTTGTCCTTGAATACTTTTTTATCGTTTGCATCTCGCCCAACATATACGTCTGGAATCAAACGTTTCTCAGTGCCCCATGCCACGTAGTCTGATATATCTGCAAATGCGATATCAATCCACTTCTGCAGCACTGCGCGTGACTCAATCATGATGCCATCTGCAATGTCTTGTTTGATTGCACTAATTTCCGCGCGTATCTTATCATTCCTCAGCAAGCGACTGCCGTTGGACATAGCCTGCATATAGTCGCAGTCATAAACCTTTTGATAGGCTTTTGTGGCATTCCAATACTTTGTGTAGTAACGACAAAAAAGCCACTGTTTATCGGTTAAATCACTGTTTTCATTACTCAGTGATTCTTCTGCGATAGACAGCCGCTCCCTAGTCGATTCTTCTGTATGTGTCTGCTTCTTTTTTGTGTGCACACCTTTTTCTTTTGTGTGCACACTTTTTTTATCCGCTTCCTCATTGGTTTTATTCCATTTGCGTGTTTTCCACGACTTCACTGTATTGATTGTGACATCGTATTTTTTAGCGATATCTTTGTACTTCATGCCATTGTCATAATCGACTTTAGCAAGTTCATATTTTTCAGCCACTCATGTTTCACCACCTCTTTCCTTCCTAGCGCCAGTAGTCAGCTTATCTTTACCAGCGCTCTTTTTAAATCTATATAGACTAACTAGTTCTAATATTTAATCGTAACTACTGCGTATGGCTCGACTGCATAGTATTTATGCATAATTAAATCGACTACTTGCGCATCATCTACCCACATCATGCCTGTCAAAGCGTCCTTAATGCCTTTTGCAAGGTTGTCCAAATCTGGTTTAACCGTCGGGCGTACACGATGCGCTAGCTTATCCGCCTTTAGTTGTTTACTGCCGCTCTGTTGCAACTTGTGAAACACATCGATATGCAACTCAATCGCTGAGTCAATGAGTTGCTCAGGCGCATAACGTGCAGCGCATTTTTGTACGTGCGCTTTATAAGTACGAGACTTTTTATCGTCATATGTGCGTACATGACCGTTTTGACGTGAAAAGCGTGGACGTTGTTGTGCTTGTACTGGTCCGACAATCGCGAATTTAATTTCTTTCATGTGCTTTATCCCTCCAATGCAATACGAAATGCAGAACCATGAGCATCATTGATAATGTGATGAACCAATGTGAAATTTCTCGTTGTTGCATCATCAAAATTAAATTAATCACCGCACTACCGACAAACATCACAAATATGAAATCTTTCATCTGACCCGCTCCTTTCTGTTTTTTAGGCATAATAAAAAGCACCTTTTTTATAGATGCCATTTGAATATCTTTTAAATCATTATGTATACCGCTCCTGGACAAGAAGCGGCTTGAGAGGTGCAGTCATGGGTAACCGCAGTATAGCGCCTGCTTATGCATACTGTTTATTTGATGGCGCTAGTATATGTATGTGCCGCACGTGGCGGCTTGATGATTAGTCGCTTAACATGTTTGCCCTGAACAGCAATTGTGAGTAGTGCACAGGTAACTCTCCTTGTCGAAGCGGCCATAAATGATTGCGTGCTTGCTCACGCATGAGAAAATNGCCCTCTTTGACTTTTGAGCGAGCACGTTGAATATATGATTGAACAGTACCTTTGCTTACTTTTAATTCATCTGCGATTTGTTGAAAACTTTTTTGTTCAACCGTATGAGCAATGTAACAAAGTCTCTCACGATGACTCCACATGCTATAAATTTTCGCCAGCTGTTTCTTTTCAGCGCTCGTCATGTGCAGCTCTTTTGTATTAATATCATACACTTGCTCTGCAATGTCTGGAATCACATCAAGTGACTCAAAAAATTGTCGCTGGTACACAGCATGTTTATCCGCTCCACGTTTTAAATCAGGGTTACGGCCACTCTCCATCCAATCCATCGCGAATACCATTGAGTTCTCCATGCTGTTGAGCACCGTTTTTTTATCAAGGAGCGGCTTATAAAAAACAGGCTCGTCACTATCTTTTAATCGTTTATCTTGTGCGGCAGCTATTTTTTGTTGAGTGCGTAAATCATTTAAACTCTGATCGTACTCCTCTAACAACTTGTCTGCCCAGTTTTCTAATTCTTTACTTGTATATTCACGTTCTTCCATCATCGTCATCATTACCACAGCACCTCTTTATTTTTGTTTGATTACACCTTTTTGTTTTGTATAGCGCGGGCGTCTGATACCCATGAGTTCCTCAATATCACGCTTTGATAAGTTTTCGTTACGCTTTTGCGGATTTTTGTTACAGTTTTCTGATTTTAGATAACGCTTTTCTGTGTTTGTATTACGTCGTAAAAGGTTGTGGCGTTTAATTTCGTCTTGTAGCGTACGCATTCGTTTCACTCCTTTTTCTGGCAAATAAAAAAGGGAGCACCAAACAAACGTATAGCCAAAAGTGACTACTGCTTGTTTGATGCTCCCTGGTTTTTCCTGGTAAGCTTCTTATTCAATTCAATTAAATTACTTATTTCACATCTTACTACAATTTTTGTGTAAAATAAACGTTATTTTGCACTATTTTGCTGTTCTGCCATACAATTTCTTGTTTACCGAACCCTGTCGAAGGGGAATCTAATCTTGTAAGGCGGCCATCGATTACAGCATATACAGCGTTTTCCTCGACTGTTTCAGTAATTGTGTGTTGTTCATTATTCAATATATGTAACTCCCCTTTTTCGTGGTATAATTGATTCGTCTAAAATCGTATATACCTCGTAAGAGGAGTCAGGCGTTTGTAGTTGCTGCTACAGACGCTTTTTTATTTATTTACTAGCATGTTGTGCATGTCGCACATGTTTCATATAACGAAGCTGTTGCTCAACGTATGGATCATCTTCTTTACCGCCACTTGATGCCCAATCTGTTAAACGCTGCTGTACATCTTTTAAGACCGGAAGCGGCATTTCAGAAATTAATTCCTCAATCTGCTGCATAACTGTAGTTGTTGCCATTATCATCACCCCCTAATGCCGTTGTGCCCTCTAACGCATCTTCAACGATTCGGTAAATCTCTTGCGACGTTAAAATGCCTATGTCGTCATAAATCTTTTCTAATGCAAGTTGGAAAGCGTCTGCTTTTTCGCCTTCTGATTCGAGCGCTTTTGACGAAACTTTCAAGTGAAATTTGAGTGCGTTACGTTGTTCTTTCAACTCTTTATTCTTAGCATCTAATTCAGCGTACTCAGCGTATGAAACATCACGTACATTCATGAGTTTTTCGACTGTTTCGATAAGTGCTGGCACATCTTCCGTTGTGATACATTCAGCAAATTCATTTTTGTCCGCTTGGTTTTCAGCTTCTAGCCACCACTGATAACCTTTTTTAATCGTTTCTAGCTGTTCTTTATTCATCTTAAAACCTCCATTTTTTGTAATGCATTAAATGTACCGCTCATATAAATCTCAGCTGCTCCAAGTGCAACAACTACCCAATACGGCCCATCAAGCATTTGTTCATACGCTCGTAAGTTGCTTTGCTCCACTCCCAAACGATACGAGAGCGCTACGCCAAGCAATGCATTAAATGTATCGCTTTGTCCTGCAGCAAACTGCTCGTCCAGTAGCCAACTATCATATGCTGAAAGTGCCCCGGACACTTTTTCGTATACATCCGGTACCGCTGTGATGTATGCAACGATTAAATCTGAGTCTGTTGCAATATCAAACTTGTATTGCTCTATGATAGCCGCAAAGTTTTGTTCATGATCTGCATTTAAAAACATTAGACGCCCGCTTCCTGCATCCACCTCTTCCATTTCTTGTTCCATGTATGCGTCGTACATTTCATCTTCGTTCATCGTTAGCCCTCCATCTTATTTAGCTGTATTGTTTTGCGTCCAAATAGCCAATTTTCACGGCAAAGTCACGTACCTGCTGCATTGAATCGTCATCATATCCCCAATGCGGACAAAATAGACCACCATAACCATTTTTGCCATTTGTGTAATCTCCTGTACGAATCCACTCCGCAAAATCCATTACAAGCGCCTGCAACGTGCCCCCACCGCTGAAACCGTAACTTTTGTACATCGCTTTTGTTCCTTTAAGTTCTTGCTTCGTGTAGTAATCGCGATAGTAAACGTGGTTATTCGCTTTAATAACGAATTTTGATACCTCACCGTCTTTCTGATTGAGTAAGAATTTACGGCCATTCGATGCAATAACAACGAGTAATTCGTTTATTTTTTCTAAACGTTCTTGCTTAGTCATTATTTTTCCTCCAATAAGTTTTTATTTTCGTAAACGTTGTCGATAACTTCGATTCTATCTTGCCAATAACTTAAACCCACATAACTGCTACTACCATTTTGCTTACCGTCAAGTCCTGTATCGTGCCAAACAACGGTATAAGTGATTCGAGGGTCGCCCATATGATAAATATCCCCTTCAAAAATCTCACGACCGTTTTTATCTTTTAACCCTGTGTATTGTCCAACCGATTCTTTATCAACGAATATCGGCCCATTCAGTGTTTCCCAATAAGGTAGAATGTAGGCTTTATCGCAAGTGCGATTAAACTCTCGGGTTTCTGTAATTAAATCACCGTAATACCAATCGCCATCGATTTTCTTACCTCTAAACTTAATCTCACGCATTTTTCACGCCTCCTATTTCATATTCTGGATCATCGATAAAATCGAAAATCGTCATTTGATTTCGTTCCCATTCTTCTTTAAGGAACTTTTTGTAGCAACGGCGACCATAACCAATCGGCGTCCACTTCGTATCTTTTAACTTTCTGCCACATCGCTGGCATACAATCCCTTTAGCGAGCTGTATATCACGAAAGCGCTCATAAAATGTATGTGTGATGAAAATCTTGTACTCAGCATCCTCATATACATCAAATAGCTTCATTTCGCTATCCCATCGCAAATATTTGATTGCACCATTTTTTAACGATTCATCATTTAATAAAAAGTGCGTTAAATCTTGTTGCACTTTTGCGACGTAATGCTCGTGATGTACTAATTCATTTTTACGCATAGTGCCGCTCCTTACTCCATCCCACCCACCCGTTTTAATTCAACAATTCATTTTCGGTCCATGAATGTCGCTCAAAACAAACTTAACTGTTCTGCTTTGACTATATTTTCGTCATTTTTTTCTTTTTCGACTATTGCTGGAAAACGAAAATGATTAAATGGCGCAATAACTATGTCCGTCACGACTTCCCAATTACTACGAACTTCTTTAATAATGGTCTTTTGCCATTTACGGCCATTGAGATGTTCCACTTCGTCACCGACTTTAAATGGATTTTCCAGTTGATTAAACAAAGCGATAACTTCATGTCGAAATTGATTAGATGCTTCGTAGTCTCTCGCTAAAATCATTTGACTGAATTTGCGACTGGCTACTTCATATGCCGCTAATAATTCCGCTTGTTCCATTTACAACCACTCCCGCCACTTATCCATCACACGATATCCGTCTAGTTGGAGGCTCATTACATCTACATCACGCTCAGATACTTCTAGGATTTCACGGCCTTTACGCACCTTGTAAAATACAACCGGCACTTTCGGACGTGCTGCAGGACGTTGTACTTGTTTATCCATATCCTTGCGCTGTTTAGTAGTCGTGCGACAAATATTGCGGCGGTTATAGCGGCGTTTGCAGCTATGCTGTGTAACTGCAATTCCATGCTTGTTTGAATCGTTTCGCATATTCTTTCTCCTTTTCATCTTTTTTATCTTGTGCAATTAAGGCTAATTGTTCTGAAATTTCAGATTTTATTTGTTGCAATTCTTGCTGTACACGCGCAACACTTCTGCAAGTATCTTTAAAAATACCTTCTTGTGCATTGTATTGATCCATCCAGAAATCAATCTCCGATGTGTCGTAGCAAACTTTGCGGAACTGTGAGCCATCAAAGCGAGTAAACTGTAATTCTACGCATGGCGTGTCTGCATTGAAGCCAATGAAATCAACCATGTTAAGCACCTCCTGTTAAAGTCATGAATAACTCTTCATCACGCGCATCAAGTGCTGCATTAATCGCATGTTGTCTTGCGATGTCTTCTGCCGCTTCGAGTGCCGCTGTAAAAGCGAGCGCATTTTCCACTTCAGCGTCCTCCTGAGCGATTGTTTGGCCTTTGATAACCGTTTTACTAGCGCTGTCTAAATAAGCGTTTAAATTAGCCCTTGCGACCTCTGTCATGCTCGCTACAGTACCTCCACATGTTTTAGTGCGTTGTAACGTGCGATAGCGTATAAACTCTCGTAAACAGCCTTTTACAGCAAGCGCAACCTCATGCCCTGGTCCAACGATTATTTTGCCGCTATTGCCCATAAAGCAAATCTCAAACGTGTACGCATTTGCTCGTACTGCAAAACCTTGATACGACATTTCTTTTTTAAGCGTCACAATATACGTGCGGTCTGCTGAGACATGGAAAACAATTTCATTTGCTGCAGCTGTTTCTGAACCGCCATAAATTTTTAAGTTCATCTTCTTTTAGCTCCTATTCGAATCCGAAAATTAGATTTTCAAAATTATTTGATTTAAACTCCGCTTCACGTTCACGCACCGCTTCTTCTGGCGCATGAATCTCATAGCACATCAATTTCAAACGACTACCAATGCGGCTTTCTCCTGCGGCGTCTGTGTAACTCGCCACTTGGCCATCGCGCACATAACTTTGTAGCGCAAATTCCTCGATTGTTAAGTTACTTGTGATGATCGTGAGCAAATTATTTTCTGTTCGAGCATTAAAAATTTTGTATAGCTGTTCTTCGATGAACGCACTCGGTTTCTCCGCTGCTAAATCATCAATGACTAGGAGCGGCACCGTTTTAAACGCATGAAGAACTGCCGCTTCATCAACATCGCTGTTTTGTTTGTACGTTTTACGAATTTCAAGTGAAATATCTGTAGCGTTTATAAAGAGCGCATCGACACCGCGAGCAATAAGCTCATTTGCAATCGTTACAGCTGCCTTTGTTTTGCCGGAGCCTTTTGTATTGCTGTAAATGTATAGCCCTTGCGCATCTTTTTTTCCTTCTGGCGATGTAAAGTACTCGTAGTTATTGACGAAACCTCGCATTACTTGCAAAAGAACCTCTGCGTCTGCATGAGCTGTTTCATCTTTGTATACGCCTAAAGAGTAGTTATTAAGAGCAGCTGTTTTGAAAGACTCTGGAATTTTAGCATTAGCCATGAGCGCATTTCGTTTAGCTTCGCGTTGGCGCTTAATTAAACATGCACATTCTTCCTGCCATTCGATCGGCACTTCGTATTCGCGATGTGTTTTAATGTCGCAAGCGTAGACGGGTTTGTACCCTTCTCGTGCCTGTTCAATCGCTCGGTGCATGTCTTTATACCAAATACGACCACTACCATTGCATGCATTTGCGCCAAGTGTTTCGTATAAACCACAGTTTTCACTAGGCTTGTCCTGTCTGACGCGCCTTTGACCGGCGAAGCTTTTCTCTAAGTCGCGCATCCTTTTCTGCTGTTGCTTGCTTTCCTGCCACTGCTGTAGACTGCTGCTGATGTGTTCCATTTCCAATGCCTCCTTGAACTTGACGCCCACGCATACCCTCGTGCGCCTGTACGTCTGATAATGTTTTTAAGTTGTGTTTTAACCAGCTCATAACGATCGAATCGACATAACCTAACGAGCGCTTATTATAATAAGCAGCACGATTTATCGCTTCGACAACTAATTCTTCGCCAACGTCTTTAATCATTGCGTCAATACGATCAATCACGCTCGGTGAAATAACTCCGATTTCTTGTTCGTATTTTTTAAAAGCATTGATTGTTTCTGTATTTAAAGAATTGTCGTCGTATGGTTCTTGCTCTGGTTCTTGCTGTTCAGTATTACTATTACTATTATTTTTAGTATTACTAGATATATTAGTATTACTAAAAGACTTAGTATTACTAGTGTCGGATTTTCCTACGTAGGGATTTCCTACATAGGGTTTTCCTACATTGGATTTTCCTACGTAGGATTTTCCGTCATAGGAATCATATAAATATGGTTCAATCGTGTATTGATAACCACCAAGATTCCCTTTGTTATTGCGAATCCTTTCTCCGCGAATTAAATAACCAGATTCTAACAGTTCGGCAATAATAGCACGCACACTATCTCTGCCATTCTTTGCACGCTTGATTAAATCAGTTTCATAGAACGTCCAACCATCTGGCTTGCTTAACAAGTAAGCTAACATTCCTTTTGCTTGCCAAGTTAAAGCGCTGTTATTGATGATTTCATTATCAATTTGAGTGAATGGTCGTTGCCTTTTGCTGCGGCGCAATTCATTTTGTTGATCCGTCATGTTGCTAGTCCTCCTCTTGCTGTAAAGAAAAAATGATAGTTGCGACAAAGAGTAGCGATAGCATACTCACGCATGCGATTATAATTTTCGCCGATGCTGTAAGCGAGAGTACATAAAGCCCTACTCCGCTCATAGCAAGTAAATAAACCGTAAAGCTAATGTCCTCTACGACATTCCCTGTCGCGAACATGTTGTGCATTGCTTTTAAGACTTTCATGCTTCAACACCCTTTCAACCTCGATGTTTAATTCCGCTAAACGAGCAATAATTTCGTCGAGATTTTTTTTAGTTTTTTGTGCATTTTTAAGTGATGTTTCCAAATCCTGTGCTATATTTTGAGCCACATTAAGCACCACCTTGTTGCTGGCGTTGCTTAACAAGACCACCAAAGTACATCAAAATACCACTAGCTTGCGTAAAAATAAGCGAATTAGTCGCGGTGCCCTCCGGAATGTTACATGCGTAGCAAGCTGACTCATACGCAACTTGTTGGTCCTCTGCTTTCGGTCCAGCAACGATTTTTAATGCATTTTTAAGTTTTTGTTTTTGCTCCGCCGTAATCATTTTTTCGCCATCTGCATTCGCTATCTGCTTTTGCGTTTGCTGTTGATACTGCGGCTGTTGCTGTTGCTGCGGCTGTTGTTGATTTCTATATTGTCGTTGCGGCTGTTGTTGATAATTTTGCTGATTATAGTCTGGATCTTCGTTGTCAGTTGGTAAGTTAAATGACTTTATCAAAAAGTAACGCTCCGCATACGTCAATGCGCTCCCTATTGCTTTTGCGACATCTTCATTTATAGCGCCGTACATAAACGGAACTTCCAATGTTTCCGTTGGATTGTCTGCGTTAATCCACGTATAAGTCATCTTTCCGTACACTCTAAATTGTGTCGACGTCTTTCCTTTACCAGTAGTAACTTCTTCTTTTTCTACATTCTGCGTGTCAACTCGAGGGAAAAGAAGTATGCCTAAATTGTTCATAGAATCTTGAATTCCTGCTAAAATCTGCGAACCAGTTACATATGAGTACTTGTAGCCGTTGCCATCCTTTCGTAACGTCGGGATATGTTTACGCACCTCTACAAGCTTTTGAAAAAGATTAAGCGGACCAGCTGTTTGAACTTGCTCCACATTGTTAACATCCATCATGTTTGCCCCCATTCATTCTGTGGTATAATTTAGTAGTTGTATTACATAAGCAGGCGATTTATTCGCCAGTTGCTTAGACCGCTCTCGTAAAGCGGTCTTTTTTTATTCGTTACAACCGAGAAACATGTCGACTGAAACGATGAAGTGACCGTTGATAACCGTTAAAAACCCTTCTAGTTGAAAGATTTCGATGATATCCGTTGCAGGCCAGCGATCTAGCATGGCGCGAAGTTCTTTGTCGCCGAGTTCTTCCATAATTGCATCTTTTAACACGTGCTCTGGAACATCTGATGTAAAATGCTTGTAATACATGTTGTAATGTTCGAGTATCTGTTCCTCACTCCAGTTGAGCCGCATATCTTGCTCTGTTTGCCACCCTTCACGCTCTTTGACAGCAGCTAAGCGTAAGTCCATGTACGTTTTGATTTGAGTCATCGCATGTGCTGATGTATCGTTTGAAACGTGATTCACGATGCGCTCTGGCACAAGCGGTGTGTAATTTGCGAATGATACTTCGCGTTCGACTTGTAGACATTTGATGTTTTCCATTTTTTAAAACCACCTTTGCTTTATTTGATGCTTTTAATGCATCGCCCAAAATCCGATATTCAGACTCTCAGCGATGGATTAAACCATCTATTCAGTTATCAAGGAACACTTTGTAGCGAATTTGTTATAGCGGTCCGGATAAGTCGGGCAGCTAATGACAAGCGCGCTACGCCTGTCTGTCACTTTGCCGGTGAGTTTTTTAGTACATTACTTTAAAATCATTCATTACTTCTTCGTAAGCTTCTTCGAAACCGCGCGCATTCCAGTGTCGCGGCCCACCTTCACCGAGCCGAAATTGATGTTGTAAAATCCGCGGATCTGAAAGGATTTTCTGCAGCGTGATATTTGAATTAATTCCTGTGATACGCTTGATATCTTTAATGTCGAGTGATAGCACGCGTGGCACCGCAAGCTCTTGCAACTTATCATGCACAAGCTGAGTAACTAAGCTGTTTATATGATGTTCATCTAGTTGTATTTGAACGTTCATTAATTTCGAACCTCCCAACCACTATCTGTTGCACCTGCGGGCTGTGTATTATATGCTGCTATTTCGAATTTCATTGAAGCGCTTGGCTCCCAAAATCCTAGCAGTTGAATACCTTCATCAAATTTTGTTGCTGGCAACTCTTTATAAGTTGAAATGCCAAAGTGGTTTTTAAAGTCACGCCATGCTGATTTAAAAGCTTTATTAGCAAGCATTTCGTAAGCTGTACTTTTGTATCCACCTAATGAAGCCATTACCTTTCGCTTAACGATATCTTGTAGTTGTTTTTCTTGATATGTGTTGATACGCATGTTGTCTTTTAAGAAATCAACATCTTCTTTGATTTCAGCAACCTCTTTGCGTGTTTCAAGTGCGGCTGTTAATGCTAACTCCAGCGGATCAGTGGGTAGATTCTGTTGGATGACTTGTTCCATTTGATTGAAGCGTTCGATGTATGCTACCGCGAATATTGTGCCTTTTGTGCCAGTCATGCGAGTAGAGTAAAGTTCACAGCCTTTTTTAGTAAGCAGAAACATCGGATATAGTTGACCATTTTGTTCATGCTCATACTTTGTTTCTAGGAAATAAGGGGTATGCGCAATTTTGCGCTCACCTAGTTGTGATACTATATTGCGAATATCTCGCATTACATCTCTGTGATTGCGCTCCACCATTTCCGCAACCTCTAGCGAATTAATTGTGTGAGTGTTTAATTGAATGTTCATAAAATCATTCCTCCTATTATTAAATCATTTTAAATGATTTTAAGTTTAAAAAAATAAATCATTTTAAATGATTTTAATTTCATTAAAAAAAATATCTTCAATACTTTTTCCGAAAATGCTGGCAATTTTGTAAGCAAGTTCTAGGCTCGGCGTATTTTCTCCTGACTCGATCATCGAAAGAGTTGAAGGTGAAACACCTAACTTTCTAGCTAAATCCTTTTGTGTAACGTTATGTTTAGCTCTAAGAACCTTTAAATTTGTTCTTTTAGTTTTGTTTGGCTCTAACGTTATCATCTAAACACCACCTTTTAAAAATCATTTCAAATGACTTGCTATGTCTATACTATAAATCATTTCAAATGACTTTGCAACATTTTAAATGAATTTTATTCGTTTTTTTAAAAATTTGTACTATAATTTAGGTTGCCTGATAATCCATAAAGGGTACAACCTATAATAAGAAGGAAGTGTATAAAATGAAGAAAACATTGCCAGAAGATGAGAGAAAAAGAATTTTCGGAAAGAACTTAGAATACTTAAGAAATAAACGCGGAATCATGCAGAAAGACTTAGCTGCGGAGCTAGATTTGAAACCTAATTCGATTTCGAATTACGAAAACGGAAAATCATTCCCTAGTGTACCTGCTCTATTGAAAATCTCCGATTATTTTAACGTCAGTACAGAAGAACTTTTATACGATTTAAATAAAGATGAATCTATGGAAGTAGTTAAACAACATGAGTTATTTTTAAAAGATGTCCTTGATAACATGAGCGAAGATGAGCTGCTGGATAAGTATGATTTTGGTGATTTATTTAATGAATTACCTCTTGAGCAAAAGAAAAAAGTACTCAACTCTATAGAGGTTGAATACTTTAAGATGAATAGAAATAGATAATTATTGTTTAAAGGAAGCTGCATTGATTTTTTTTAAAGCGTTTAATAACTGTAAGACATCTACCTTCTTTTTGACTTTCGGTATTTTTTCGGTGTTTGTATGTTTTTTGCTTGTCAAATCTTTACATCTCCCTTTTTGTGTGTAAAAACTAATCGATTTATTCCAATTTTCATACTTTTTAATATAATAATAAAGTTTGCTGCCTGTTTTATCAATGAAATATCTTGTTTTTATAGTAGGACTTTAGTCTAATTATAAGTATTATATACTTATAATTTTTGCTGTGTATTTGTAAATTTTGTTTTTCAAAAATAGGAACATAAGTTCTATGCAAGTTAATTATACTACTATTTTAAGTATGTTGGAACCATTTTTATTACATTATTGTGTAAATTTATCCACAACTTTGCTTCTATTACATAGAAATCAATATAAGGAGGTGGTAAGTACCCGCTTCGCCTTGTCACTTGCCGGTGAATGAGAGGATTGGACAGAATGGGTAAACCAAATTTAACGAAAACTAGAGAAAAAAATGTATATAGTTATCTAGATACGAATGTAAATAAAAAACGATTTGCATATCGCTATCGATATACTCGTACAGATGGCAAGAAAACTGATTTATATAAACAAGGGTTCGATACCTTAAAGGAAGCCTCATTAGCTTTAATAAATGTGAAAGCTGACCTGCTAAAAGGCAATTATAATAAGCAAGAACATGGCACTATGACAATGAACGAATTATTTGAGATGTACATTAAACATCAAAAAAATAGTTTGAAAGTGACAACAATACGACTTTTCCATTTCACCAGAAAAAAAATGGAACCGCTTATAGGGAATGTACGAATATGTGATTTAGATAAATATATTTATACAACACGTTTTATCGAAGTTGCAAAACATAGTGTTGCAGATATTACTTTAGCGAAGTATCACGATAAAATTTGCGCAGTACTAAATTTTGCTGTAGAAAATGAATTCATTGAAAAAAATAAAATTTCTAGAATTAAAATTGAATATACTTTAAATCATAAAATAATCGAGCAAGCAGCGATGAAACAAATTTTCACTTACACAGCAAGCCGTGCGAACTACATGATGGAAATGATTGAATTCCTTTCAGCTACAGGTGTACGTTGTGGCGAAGCGTTGGGGTTGAAGTGGAGTGAAGTGGATCTGGAAGAAAGTACAGTCACAATCAATTGTACTCGTGACGCTTATGGTGAGCGTTCTCCTAAGACGAAAAGAAGTTATAGAGTAATACCGTTGACTTCTCATGTCTGCGAAGTACTGAAAAAGTATCAATCAAGGCAAAAAGAAGAATTGCTCAAAAAAGGCATTCGCATAGCAGAAGATAAATTTCAAAAACGCTATGTATTCCGGAACTTCAAAGGCGACACGTTATCATACAGTTCGATTGATTTGTACTTTCGGAAAATGAGTATACGTCTAGGAGTTGAGAAAATCTCTCCACATATGTTTAGACACACTTATGCGAGTTTGCTTATTGCAGAAGGTGTAGATATTGCAACTGTCGCAAGTTTGCTCGGGGATACTATTGGCACTGTACAAAAAACATATGTACATTCAATAGAAGAAAAACGAAAAACAGCAGTAAACGTGATAGGCAAAATCATGAAAAGTATGTAGGTGTTTTATTATTTTATCTAAAAGTGGGAACTAATACGGGAACCACCTTGCAAGAATGCTTTTATAGCAAGCTTTAAAGGGCTATATTGAATTTCAGTAAAAGAAATTCAATCTCAATTAAACAAATAAATTCCCCTGCTATTAAAAACTATTTAACGTATCACCTCATGTAAATGATATAAGAGGCCCTACTAAATTTTCGCCGATTTAGTAGGGTCTCTATTTTGTATGTAAAAAATAAGTTTACACTAATAAAGTAAAAGTATCGTATAACGTTATCTAAAATTTATATGGAGGTGTTTATTATGAACAAATTAGTTGCAGAAGCAATCGGCACATTTGTACTTGTTCTATTCGGTACAGGGACAGCTGTTCTTGGCGGCGGTATTGAAGGCATTGCCATGGCATTTGGTCTATCCATTATCGCAATGGCTTATTCAATTGGTACAATCTCAGGTTGTCACGTCAATCCAGCTGTTTCAATTGCGATGTTCGTAAATAAACGTATTAACGCAACAGAGTTAGTTTATTATCTTGTAGGGCAAGTTATTGGTGGTATCTTAGGCTCACTGGTCTTATTTACATTCTTAAATTTATCAAATTTATCTACTACCAACATGGGGCAAAATGGTTTTGGCGATCTAGGCGCAGGTGGTGCACTATTAGTTGAGTTTATCTTAACATTTGTCTTTGTACTTGTTATCATGGTTGTTACAGGTCGTAAAGGCAATGCGAACTTAGCGGGCCTAGTTATTGGTTTTACATTAGTATTAATTCACTTACTAGGTATTCCATTAACAGGTACATCTGTAAACCCTGCTCGTAGCTTAGGGCCAGCTGTTTTTGCTGGCGGTGAAGCATTATCACAATTATGGGTGTTTATCGTTGCGCCAATTCTTGGTGGTATTGTAGCAGCTATAGTTGGAAAAATGTTCTTCCAAACAGAGCAAGGTAATGAATCAATTGCTAATAAAAAAATCGATTAATTCATATAGCTTTTAATCTAACAAGTGGCTTTAACATACGTGTAAAAGCAACTGCCCCTATAAGCATAGAAAACCGGAATCGCGCTGTAGTGCGGTTCCGGTTTTTCGTTGCGAACGCTAAAAAAAGGAAATGACATATTTTGTTCCATTCACGTTTTTACGAGCATTTAAAGCTATTAAAAGAGAAGATTTTACATAAATTTGCAATAAATTTTATAAAAAACATAAAAAGTTAAAAGATTTATGTATCTTATTCTCTGTATAATAAATAAGAAGCGAGGTGGGTAAATGAATTTTGAAGTATTTGATTTAGCTTTTGAACAATTATTTCATGCAACACAGCAAGCAGGAGAAGATTTTAAACGCATAATGGAATATGAAAGCTTTTGCATTTTAGAGAAGTATAAACAAATGATTTGGCAATGCCGTGAAGTTTTCTCTTTTAATTATGACCTATACTTAATGCATTGTACCTTACACGATGAACACACGCAGAAAATGTTAACGGTTGCAATGGACGTGCGACTAGCGCAGTTTATTCAATTAGCGAACGATATGCATGATGCTGTCGCACAATGGGGCCAATATGTTCGTTTCAATAATATTACATTGTTGATGAATGAAATGCTTGATACCATCGATCATTCCATTGTTTTTTTAAGTGATTGTTTCCAAGAAAAAGGAACGATATAAAAAGAAGGTCCTCCAAATTGGAAGACCTTCTTTGTCTTTATTTCACTTCTTGTTCTTGCTCTTCATTGAACCATAATGGATCCATATCATCGATATCGCCATTATAATTAATAAATACTTCTTCGCCCGCTTTAATATCTTTAAAAGCAGAGAAATCAAATGTTTCATTATCAAAATTAATATCATACGTTGCATTTGGTTCATATGAATGGTTGAATAGCATACCATAACCTAATAAGATTGCTGAGCGTCCAATACCATATTCAAATGCGTAATCCGCAAATACTGTTTTTTCAATATATTGATGTTCTTCATTTGGATAAGCCAGAACAGGTGCTTGGTGGAAAAGTGTGCCTGCTTTAATATCTACGGTCGCAAATACGCCACGACCACTTACTTCTGAGTTTTTAATTTCAATCATTGTTATGTTGGTTCTCCTAGTCAGGTAAATTATGTTTCGCTATTAACTGTAACATGAATTGCCTATGAACGCTTGATTTTTTTACTCGTATTCATATAAATCAGTCCTGCTATTATAATAACAATCATTAAAATTGTCGCAACAATACCAAAACTTTGATTGTTTGTTTTAATACTAGGTATAATTAATAGAAGACACCCTGTAATACCTAGCATCATTACACCCATCGTACGACAAAGAGCTACTTCATCATACTTCTCCTTTTCTAATGCTGCCATCGTATTATACCCGGCAATTAAAATTGCACCTTTCCCCATAAGTAGGATAATACTTAAAATTAAAAATAAAATAATAACTACCCCTAATATAATCATACGCCACCTCCTGAATCTATTTTACAATATTTAACACTTCTAAATCTATTATTGATACAAAATTCTTACTTGTGGTGCTACCTACTATATGTGCTGAAGCAGCAAAAATTGAAAATTTTTTCTCAAAAGTGGGAACCAAAGTGGGAACCGTTTAAAAACGTTGCACTATATCTTTTCTGTAAAGCGTGATATAATAGGCTTTCAAGACATTTAAAAAGGACTGAAATTCACTTGATTAATATTGAAATGCCAAAACCAACCGTTGTTATTCAACAACGTGAACAACAACTAAAAGAAGGCGAAGCGCCAATTACGCCATTCCATGGTTTTATTGATTTACACAAAATCACTCGTGAAAAAGGCGGTATCTTCTTATTTTATAATGAAGCAAACGAAGTACTATTCGTTGGTAAAGCACGTAAAATCCGTCAACGTGTGAAAAAACACTTTGAAGATAACGTATCTCCAGTAAAAGATCACCGTAACGAAATTTTCAAAATTGAAGTATATGAAATTGAAGATCCAATGGAACGTGAAATTTATGAAACATACGCTATCAATGCTTTCGAAGCAAAATACAATGTAGATAAAGTATTCTTCGACAAATAAAATAACGTAAAAAACAGGAGGCGATTTTTTTAATCTACCTCTTGTTTTTTTATGTTTTAAAATAAAAAATTTCACAAAGAAAACTATATCTATCTATGTTTGTACTCTTTTTCTAGTGCTTGAATGACCGATTCTAAAGCGACTTTCACCCCAAATTATGCTACAATTTACTAGATGAATGTACGAAAGGATGAGCAACGTGAGCGAACAAAAAATCGTCGGCATTGAGGAATTTGAAACACGTCGTCGGCATGCACTACGCGACGCGGAGCGTAATGCCTTCGAGAGTCATATACCTGTATCCTACAAACATGACATTAAAAATTACCGCGCTTATGTAGATCATACCCGTCAAGCACCTACTGCAGAGAGTATGTATGATTATTTGTACTATTCGATTACAGAGGAAAAAGTGAAAAAGACGACATTTGAAAAACGATTAGCAGCCATTAAAAAGTTATTAAAAGTAGAGTATGGCATTACATTTTTAAATAATGAAACGTATTTAAAAGAGACGGCCTACTTGCGAAGTTTATTTAATAAGGAAGAGTTTGCACGCCAAAAGCAAATTAAAGGGAAAAAACCTGTAGATTCTGCGCAATTGAAAGAGGCCTTATCGTTACTAGATGTTCGTGGACGTGCGATTTGTCTCGTTAATTTAATTACTGGCAATCGTCCAAATGAAATGGTCGCCTTACAAATGCGCGACTTTGATTTAACAAGCCATACCGTTGATGTGTATTTGAAAAAGCAAAAGACATTTAAAACGAAGCGTTTAACGGATGAAGCAATTCAGGCCATAAAGCTCTACATTCAGGAATATGACTTAAAAACGGATGATTACTTTGTTGGGCAAATCATTGCCAATCAATACGGCAAAAAGTACCGTAGTAAGCATGTTACTGAACGTAGTTATTTAAATGATTTGAATAAGTGGACAGGCTTATCCGGCTATAATTTCCGAAAAACTCTCGTAACAGATATGCATGAAAAAGGAGCAGACCTTGCGACAATCGCTGAACAAACTGGTCACCGCTCACTTGATACGATATCTAAGCATTACTTATCTGTATCAGATAAAACAATTGATAAATTTTTACCTTAAAAAAAGAGGCTGGGACAAAATATGTCATTTTCCCTTTTTTAGCGTTTGCAACGAAAAACCGGAACCGCACTACAGCGCGATTCCGGTTTTTCTTTTTCATTTATTTAGTGTTTTGTAAATTCAACTGTTGCTTCATTTTTCAATGTATTACCGATAATACAACCACGTTCAACCGTGATTAAGAATTTATCCTCATCATATTCAGATGGGAATGGTGGATAAATAAGTTTTAGATGGAAATGGGTAAAGCGTTTTACACCTGATTCAGAAAGTGTACCCTCTACCTCTGCTGCTAAATCCGCTTCATTATAGTCAATGCCATCGCGCTCTAGTACTTCACGCATTGTTTTTACAGCACATGAGGCAAGCGTTGCTTCCACTAAAATTTTAGGATCTGCACCTGGCAAATCGTATGTTTTATCACCTGAATTAATTGTAATAACGTCGTTTATCTTTTGAATTTTTGTAGCCATTCTATCGCCTCCTACTGTCATTTTTCCCTGCATCTTTTAAACTAAACGTAAAATCATTTAAGTTTTTCTACAAAGTAGTAAATTTTCCATAAAATTTATGATACGCTTTAATAAAGGGAGGCGCTTTTATGAAAAAATTAAATCGATTCACGCTCGTATTTGCATTATTGAGCTTTGTGCTATCATTATTTTTATTTATTAAGCCCATCAGTACATTAAAAGTAATTGTTATTACATGTGCTGTTATTGCCATCATAAAAGGGGTATTTGATTTATGGAGATACTTCCAAATCAAAAAGAAAACGGGTAGTGGCCCAACATTTCGCTTAATTACAGGCATCACGATTGGGGCATTAGGTCTGTATTTATGTATTTATCCAACAAGTGGCGTAACGATTATTGGCATTATTTTTGCGATTTGGTTCTTAATTGAAATCATTGGCAATTTAATCGAAATACAAGTAATGCGCGCGCAAAAATCATGGTATCTCGTTGCGATGATTTTTAATCTATTATGCTTAGTCGTAGCCGTGCTATTACTTATTCGTCCTAGTTATGCGGCGGTTAGTTTAACATTAATGTTTGCATTTTATTTCTTATTCCAAAGTATTGCCCTATTTGTCGGCTATTTTGGTCTAAAGAAATTAACACATTAAAAAAATAGGGCATCCACTTCAGTGGGGCCCTCTTTTCATATCGTTAGGAGGAAAAACATGGACATTCAAGAAGTGATTTGTCAGATTGCTAATATCGATGACACAGTGGCATTTTATGAAGCAATGGGCTTTAAGGTGAGCAAGCAGGCTGCAAGTGCTAGCGTGGAAATTGGCACGAGTAAGCTAACATTTATTAATGGCCCGGATGCTTATACGTATCATATCGCCTTTAATATCCCGCGAAATGCTTTTCCCGATGCGAAGGAATGGCTGCAGCAATTTGTAGAATTAATTGCTGAAGATGGCGAAGATGAAGTGTATTTTGAACGAATTGATGCCTACTCTGTCTATTTTTATGATCCAGCCGGTAATATTATGGAGCTTATCGCGCGCCGCCAAGAGGTTGAGGACGCGGAATATGAGACCTTTTCATCTGACACTATTTTAGCGATTGGTGAGGTGGGCTTTGTGATGCCACATATTGAGCAGGCACTGCATGTCATGGAAGATTTTCATATTCCTGTACGCGCCGGAAGCACCCCTTCTACGACAATGATTACATTTTACGGAGAAAATGGCTGCTACATTATTACCGCTCCTGCAGGGCGGAAATGGCTCTTTTCGTCACTTGTCGCCACGCCTTCTCCGATTACGATTCACACGTCGTATGGCACGATTATGTATCCGACAAATCTTGCCAAAAATCATCGAGAGACGTAATGCACTTTCTCCTATACTAATTGTAACGAGGTGAACGAAATGAATTTACAAAGGTTTAATGACGTTTTGCATTATATTGAGGCGCATATTACAGAAACGATTGCAATAGATGACCTTGCGCGCTGTGCGATGCTCTCACCGTACAATTTGCAAAAGCTTTTTACGGTGCTAACAGGTATCCCACTTGGTGAATATATTCGCCGCCGCAAGCTTTCTCGCTCATTATTTGAGCTACTTGAGACTAAGCAATCCATCCTTGATATTGCCCTACAATACGGCTATGCTGGACCAGATAATTATACGAAGGCCTGCAAAAAGTACTTTGGCTGTACCCCATCTGATATTCGCGCTAAACGTCAAACCGTTTCCGCATTTTCGAAGCTCTCGATTCATGTTCAAATTAAAGGAGGAAGTTCAATGAATTATCGTGTCGAACAATTAGATGCCTTTCAAGTAGTCGGTGTAAAGGAAAGCTATGCGTCGATGGATGAAGGAGTAAAAAAAATCCCAGCCTTTTGGCAGCAGTTCTCTGGTACAGATAAAGAGCAACAGTTATTAAAGGAAGCCTCAGATGACGCGATGCTAGGGCTGTGTATCCCCACAGAGGATACTGCCTATGATTATGTCATTGGCGTAAAAACCGATAATATCCGATTATCATTTGAATCCTGGACAATTCCCGCTTCTAAATGGCTTGTCTTCGAAGCGGTTGGACCGGTCCCAACCGCCATCCAGCAAACCACACGTGAAATTTTTGAAAGCTTTTTGCCAAGCTCTCAATATGAATTTACACAAGCACCTGACTTTGAACGCTATCCTAACGGGGATGTGACCGCACAGGATTATGTGACAGAGATTTGGATTCCTGTAAAATAAAACATTTTAGCTATTAAAAACTGCCCCCATATGATTAAGGAGGGCAGTTTTTAATAGAACGTAAACCAAATTCCGATAACTAAAGAAACGAGCACAAATACCACATATAATGATGGGATATCAAACAATAATCCCACTAAGAATCTGAAAAGAGATTTGACCATTTCTCCTTTCCCTTCCGTTTTAGCTTCTTTTATGTATTCATTTATTAAAAAAATAATGTTAATTAAGAAAAAGAGAATTAACATCAACCCGATTATTTTCACAGTCTCAAACGCTCCTAGCATTTATTGCTTATACTAATATAACATTTAATATAGAAACATTGAAATTATCGCCTAACACCTTCTTAACTTCCGGTGAATTTAGCCGTTATAGTAATTAGAAGGACGTGAAGCTATGAACCGACGATTTCAGATAATGATGACCCTTGCGTTAGCAAGTGCTCTTACTTTTTCAACACTTACAGTAGATGCCGCAAGCTATAAGCTTAGCAGCAATAAACTCGTAAATGCACAAACCGGGAAAACAGCAAAAGGCTATATTACGTATAATAAAAAGCTCTATAAAAATGGAAAGATTTTTAGTGGTATTTATAGCGATAAGCTATACAAAAACGGCAAAGTCGATAAGAAAAATTATTATGTCACCGGTAGCACACTCTATAAAAATGGGCGCATTGTGTATTCACTCGTTTTATACAATGGTGTGCTCTATAACAGCTCGATGCGTGCTGTCGGTAAAATCGTTTATGATAATAAACTGTATGTAAATGGAAAAATAAAAGAAGGCATTGTATTATCCTCTAATAAACAATTATATGAAAATGGTGTATTGAAAAAAGGTTTTGCGATTTATAAGGACCGTATTTATTTTGATGGTTTACTTTATGGAGATACGGTTGTCTTTAATAGCCAGCTTTTTATCGAGGGTGATTTAGCAGAAGGTTTGAAGGTATACGATGACCATTTATTTTTAGATGGCAAGCTCGCACCTGGTTATATGTTGTATAACCCAACAGGTGATCCTGAAAATTTTGAAGCAGAGGTGTTGTATTATAAAGGCTTTATTGTGAAGGGTGAATTCGTTTACGAGGGCATGACGTATATCGATGGAAAAATTGTATTACCGTAATTAAAAAGAGGCTTGGACATACGTATAAAAACACCCGTTCATATGAGCATAAGAAAAACCGGAATCGCACTGTAGCGCGGTTCCGGTTTTTCGTTGCGAACGCTAAAAAAGGAAAATGACGTGTTTTGTCCCAGCCTCTTTTATATGTTTAGTTATGAATGCGACGTTCTGCTTCTTCTTCATAATATTCGCGTTGGACAACATTTGCTTGCTCAACTAATGTTGGTAGACGGAAAAAGTCAACAATCCACCAAATAATTGCAATTCCTAATGCGACAACGCCGATATCAATTAAGAATGCAAAAAAGAATACCAGTGTTAGCGTTAAAATCGCTAAGCCGCTTCCCATATGGTTTAAATAAAATTTATGAACGCCAAAAAGGCCAAAAATCCAACGTTTACGCGCTGTTTTTAAATCACGATAGCCGTCTTCTTTTAATTTTTCTTCAACGTATGCCGCACGTTTTTCTTCTACTGTGCTCATGTAAAATCCTCCTACATAGTGCTCGTTTTATGTCACTTTCTATTATAGAAGAAAATACGTTTAAAAATCGTTAAATTTGAAAGTTTCTTTTACATTTTTATGTACTAGACAAAAAAACATCGCTCTAAGCACATAAATTATCCATAATTACAGATTTTTTCTTTTTATATAGACTAGCGAGTAATAATTTTATATAATTTAAATGCTTTATAAATCTTTTTATTGCGTATTTTGTCGAATGATGTCATAATATGAACGCGTGAATCATTTAAAGGAGGTCGATTTCATGCGCATTACCATCTTTGAACAAGATTATAGCGATATTAATACGATCCATAACTCAATTGAACGATTAGCAAAATTTAAAGAATATACAATTTATCAAGTGTTAACAACACGTAAAGTACAATCCATTTTAGATTACCTAGAAAGCTACGTGGCAGACAGTTACTTTATTTCTATTCGCCCCGATCAGCCCGAAACATTTGATCTAGCAAAACACGTTCGTCAACAGAATCCATCAACCCAAATTGTTTTGATTATAGAAGAGCAAACTGCTGAAATACAAGCACTTGCGACGCAAATCGACGCATCCCATGTTATTGAGAAAAATACAAAAGCGACACTACAACGTTATGTTGAGGAAGCTTTTGAGACAAATTACCAACAATACATGATTGATTCAGCTATTCTTAAAAAATCAATTTCTTAAATAAATCAAAAACAGGAGCCGCGTCGATGCAGCTCCTGTTTTTTCAATTAATCATTCTAGCTTCCAAAGAACTTCTCGCGTTCTTCTTCTGACATATGCTTGCCTGCCTCTTTCATAATAAGCATAACTAAGATAAAGGTAATGACCATAAAAGCGATATTCATACCCTGCTTCAGTAAAATCCCCTTGTCATAGGCATTCACACCGTATTGTGTAATTAAATAGCCTTGTAATAACGCAGATAAAATTTCTTTCATAACAATGGATAGCGTGAAAACAACAAATAGTAATTTTACTTTCTTCGTATGGAAAATGGGTAGTATGCGTGCGCGGCGTTCTGGGTCAATCGCAAATAAATCAAGTGCCATATAAAGCATTAATGGCTTTTTAATTAAAATGGAAACAAAGTATACGCCTGCTAGTACATATGTATAGTAAACATTATTCCATAATAGATTCATTGCCGAGCCAGAGAACACCGTAATGAGCATCGTAATAATTAAATCGGCTAAAATAAAGGTCCCGAACACATTCAACTTCTTCTGCTTGCTGAACATATATAGGCCATAAACAATACCGATGCCGGCAGAGATGACCATGGCCATATAATCCGTTAAGCCAATTTTGTCGCGCATATGCCAGATAACTAGTGGGATGGCTACATAAAACACCAAATCCCATAGTGTGGAATTTTTTTTCATATGTATATCGCCCTTCTATTCTATTTTATGTACATACAATACCATACTCATTACAAAAAGAGACAAAAAACCTCTAGAATAATCGAGATTACTGCATTTTAAAGAGGATAATGCCATGTTCAATGAATGAACTGACTAGGATTTAAAACTTATAAGCTAACTAAAAATAAATGCCATTCGAACTAATGGTACGTTGCCATTTTATACAACAGCCTAAGTTTACTATACATAATCCTCGCCTATTCTAATGAGTTTTGCGTAAATTCATGCAGTTTCTCGAAAACAATCGCATTTTTTTACAAGGTTCATTATCCTTATAATTAGGATAATTAATTAAAGGGAGTTTTATTTTTGACAACTCAGATGACGGTTCAACAAGCGTTTGAACATACCGAACTTTGGAATACAATTGGTTTTGAATTTATAAAAGGGGAAAACGGCGAAGCAGAGACAGCTCTTGATTTCCGCCCGGACCTTACAAATGTTGCCGGCACACTACATGGCGGCATGATGATGACAATGCTTGATAATACAATGGGCATTGCCGCATACACATTAGGATTTGATGTCGTGATGACGATTCAAATGGAGACACGATTTATTCGTCCTGTACAAGCTGGTCGCCTACGTGCAACAGCCGTAACGATTGACCGCACGCGTACAACTGCGATTTTAGAAGGTCGTATTTACAATGAAGATAATGAATTAATCGCCCTTTGTACGTCTACGTTCAAAGGCGTCAATCATAAATAGGATAGAACCTATCTCGAAATAAGAAGAAGGAATCGCGCCAAAGCGGATTCCTTCTTTTTTTAAGCCTCTTTATTTTAATTTCACTTGTGCAACTAATGGATCGTGGTCAGATGCACGTCCTGCTTGCTCTGTGAAGTCTGCATTGACGTGAACAATGTCAATTTTCGCGCCATTCTTTAAGCTTTTTGAAACGAAAATATGATCAAGCACTTGTGAGTTTCCTTGGTACACATATGTGTAGCGCTCATTCGTCGGTACTTTATGAATTAAATTTGCCATGCCAGCCTTTTCAAATGTTTGAAGCGGCTTGCTGAACTGGAAGTCATTATAATCGCCGACAGACACGATATTCGCTTTTGGATTTTTCGCTAATACATCGCTCACAAAGCCACTGACGACGTTTGCGATTTTTTGGCGTTGTACTTCACTCGCTAAGTTAACGGGCTGTACCTGGCCAAATAACGGTGTATCGCCCCCTTTTGAGTTCCAGTGATTGGCAATAACGATTAAATCTTTGCCATCTGCTGTAAATTCCGCAGCTAACGGCTTACGGCTATCCTCGAATGCTTCATGTGTCGGGTCAATTCGCCCTGGATTTACTGTTAAGCCTGTTTTTTTGTTGTAGCCAACTGCTGTTGTCGCATCCCCTGCTGGTGCACCTGATTTTAATGATACACGCTCTGGGTTGTATAAGAAGCCGACACGAATATTCGCATTCGGTGCGCCACCGTCCTGATTGTTTTCAGGGTCGATATTGACGTATTGATACGTTGGACCGCCCGCTTCCTCGATTGCTTTAATTAAGCGCTCATATGATTCATTTGCCTTGCTGTCGCCTGCTTTTGCGCCGTTATTGTCCTGCACTTCTGTGACACCAACAATATCTGGGCTGCCAAGGCTATTGGCAATTGAATGAGCTAATTTTTCAGCCTTCGCATTCGATGTTTCGGCTGTGTTATTTGAGAAGTTTTCTAAGTTAAATGAGCCGACTGTCACTTTTTTCTTAGATGCTTTTAGTTTCGTTGTTTCCTGTGTTGCCTTGCCTTGTTTATAGGTTTTTTGCATATTCTCTATGTTCGTGAAAATTTTATAGTTGGAATAACCGTAGCCAACAACGCCTTCGATTGTACCATTAAATTCATCGCCCGTATTGACGTTGTAGTCACGTACATTGTCACCAAAGAGCTTGAATTGTACGCGGTCTGCATTAGCATCGTTCGCTTCAAATAGTACGCCGCCATTTTTCGTATCTGTATGGCGTGATTTTAACACCGTAATGACATCGCCATATTCCTGCGGTGCTACAGCCTTAACATCCTTCACAGCTACGCGCATGCTTTCTAGGCTTTCCCAGTAATCAATCGCATCCTCATTTGGATCAAATTTCGTAAATTGATCATTGTCGATAACTGATTTCGGTAAATTTTGCTTTGTAATTTGTACTGCTTTTGGTAACGTCACATTTTCCGCTTTAATCGCTACTTGCCCGCCCTGATCGTCACGCGCATTAATTTGCGTCACCGGTAAATCCATCGTGCGCTTGTCGCTATAGCCCTCGATATAATACTCATCCACCTTACCTGTTACAGAAACAAGGTCGCCTACTTTGACATCTTGGCTATATTTCCCTGTATAAACGGTAATGGCTTCCGATGTACGGCTATCCTTATCTGCTTTTGCATCGGGTGTTTGCATATGGAAGTAATACGCGCCATTTAATTTATACGTAAATGTTACGACGCCTTCTACTTGCTGCACAGTTTTCCCCACATAGCTGGATTGATGTGTAGCACCTTGAATATCATGAATTTCGGTTGTATCTGCTGATGCCTGCCCGCTTACTGCCGTTAAAATACCTACTGATAAAAGTGATGCTGTTAACCATTTTGCTTTCACTAGAAAGTCCTCCTCATAAAAAAAGATACAAAGCTTGTTAGTATTTTACAAAAATTTATACATAAATGTAAGTAGCTATAGACCGTATTATTTGTAAAGCTTTGTAGGCAGAATAGTCTAACTATTCTTTACAAAAGTTAAAAATAGATCCCTTACTACTGTGACCTTCTTAAAGGAGCAGCCCGTTATTATTAAAAAAAGGATTAAAAAAAGCACATACCACGCTTTTTTCGCGGAATGTGCTTTACGTTACTCTCGACCATCCATTATATTTACAGCTCTATCTCCATTTGGTCTTCCCATTCGCCTGTTACTAGGTTTAGTGCATCTTCTTCGTCTAATATTCTAAAATAAATAGGTACATTCAAAGTGATTTTAGCTTCATCAAAACATTTTTTGACCCAATGCCCATATTCTTTTATAGTAATTCCTTCTAAACCATTGTCACTATAAAATTCACTAAACATTTCTTCTTCTTTTTCATTAAAGTTTTTTGAATCTTCATCATAGAGAGCAAAATTAGTAAGTAATTTTACACTAGAGGTATCATCACTATCATCTTCGACCGGATCAACCGAATTAAACATATCTTCATTAACTGCTAAATAAAAACCAGTATTATAGGAAAAAGATGTATCGATAACCAAGACACACGCATCTTCTGGGAATTTCAGATTTTCTACGTTTTTAAATGCATTTATTAATAGTTCTGCTTGTTTCTCTAAATTCCCCCGAACTTCTTCTACATAGCTTTCTACACTAAACACTTTAAAACCCTCCTATTGTAAAAAACACATCCAACATTTTCTTGCTGGATGTGCTTGTTTTTATTTTTTCTTACACTTTTTAAGCGCCATTACTATGGCACAAATGACGAGCATAAAACCATAGATGGCGACAAAAATCTGTGGCACTACAATGGTCACAGTTGATAACGCCACCATCGCTAAGCCGACAATGACATAGTGCCATACAACTTGTAGCTTATAGGTTTCCTGTCCGACATGCCATGCACGAAAATAGCCTTGTAAAAAGCCGAGTATTACTTGCATCACACTAATGATATAGAGGCTCTCTACATCTAATGTCAGTATATAAATCATACCGAGTAGCGCAATCGGCAACGCAATTGGCATCGTCCATTTTTGCTGGAGATGATAGCCAAGTGCTGCACCAAAGGAAAACAGCGCAAAAATAAGCGCAAATAATGAAAAGGTTAATGTACTATTTTTTAGCCAAAATAAATAATACGGAAAAATAATTACTTGTCCGACTGTGATGAATAGCGGCCACTTAGTCATTGGCATGCTTCACATAATTATCATAGAAATAATTGCGGAAAATAATATCTGGGTCCTGCTGCTGTTTTTCGTCATACACACTAGCGGCATTTGGATACGCCTTTTTAAACTGGTCGGTCGTCTGGTATGGATAATACGGTAAATAATACGTTCCTTGATGCTTTAATGTCACATCTGTCCATTGACGAATCAAGGTCTTGGCCTCCTCAATCGACTGCTCGGATGTACCATGTTGCAGCAGTACAACGAAACCCATCATGTCATCCGTCGCATAGTTCAGCGCCGTTGCGTCATCTTTTGCAACATAGCGCAGTGTAATATTATGTACTTTCACATCATTCTTTTTATCATCATGCGGCAGCACTTGCTGAAGCTCGTTCACATAGGCCTCAAACTCATCTAGTGGTACGAAAAATTCCTGAAGTACCTCTACACGCCCCGGTTTTGTATATTCCATAAAGGTAGACTCAGAGCGCATCGCATCATTACGATTAATTTCTTTATCATCAATTAACTTCATATAGCCGCGCTGCAATTGCCAGAAACCATTTTCAAGCGCACCGCCTTGACGTCCTAAATCAAGCCCGAGTTTACTCAACCGCTCAGAGCTTTCACCTTTCAACGGTGAGGTGTGATCAATCGCATCCATTTTTTCATAATCAATCGTATACACATCCTCTAAAAAGCTATTCGGTGCCACACTAATACGCGCATAATGCATGGCAATGCGGTCATCTTTTAAAATACTACGCATATGCGGTGC
The DNA here is from genome assembly GCF_042686175.1 of Kurthia populi. NCBI lineage: Bacteria > Bacillati > Bacillota > Bacilli > Caryophanales > Caryophanaceae > Kurthia > Kurthia populi. The sequence continues at coordinate 88,821 of NZ_JBHUOR010000018.1, forward strand.
ATAATCCGCCATCTTCATTTCAGTCGTATGCATCGTATACACCGTATTGTCTGTCACATCGAGCGTCACATCAACAATAACGCCAAATAAACCATAGCCACCTAAAATATACTGTAGGCGCTCGTCATCTCGACCTCGTTTTAACGTTTCAAATTCGCCCTGTGCATTCACAATTGTCAGCTCACGTACCGTACTGGCCATCGAGCCATAGCGAATATCTCGTCCGTGCGCATTGACGCTGAGCGAGCCACCTATTGTAAAAATCGATTGCGACTGTGTCACTCGTAATGCCAAGCCTTTTTTCGCTAGTGCCTCTTGCACATCCATCCAGCTAGCACCCGCTTCGACCTTCACGGTTTTTTGCTGTTCATTCACCGATAGCACACGATTAAATGCGCGCATATCGATAACAATTCCGTCTTTATAGTATGTATGTCCACCTTGTGAGTGTTGAAGCCCCGCGATGCTAATGGTGCGCTTCGCCTTTTGCGCCTCTTTTACGATTGCAACAAGCTCTTCTCGCTTCTTCACCTCATTAATTTGTGCGACCTTTTCCGGCATTAGACCGGTATAGTCTGTCGTCATTGCCGTTTGTGATAAGCCATATGTTCTTTTTTCAATTGGAATTTGCCACCACACAACGCCTGTCATGACGCCGACAAGCCCTACTAACAGGCCTGTCTTTGTAGAACGTTTCATACAATCACCTCTTCTCTATCATAACAAAAAACTAGATAGGGAAACGCAAAAAAAGGCACAACCCGTCTAAGAGCCGTCCCTTTTTATGTTTGAACTATACTTTTTTCGCTAATTCATTTACTTCTTCTGAGACATTCGTTAATTGCTCTAATGAATCGGCAATCGCTGTAATTGCAATGCCCTGCTGTGTTGAAATTTCGACAGTATCTTTTAGTGTTTTTGAAATATCAATTACTTGCTGACGTAGATTTTCCATCACATCGTTAATTTCTGTCACCGAATCTGCTGATTGATTGGCTAGCTTCGTAATTTCACTTGCAACAACTGCAAAGCCTTTACCTGCTTCGCCAGAGCGAGCCGCTTCAATCCCCGCATTCAGCCCTAAAATACGTGTGCTTTTTGCGATATTATTAATCATTTGTAGCATTTTTTTCGTATTTTCTGTGTACGCTAGCATCTCTTTTTGTGCTTGTTCAAGCCCAGCCATATGATGCTGGAACTCAGATGAAGAGGCCTGTACTTCCTCTGCGGCCGCCGCAATACTCGTTGTCGAATTCGCAACCATATCTGCCGCCTTTGTCAGCTTCGCTTGTACTTCAATCGGCTTCGAAATCCCTAAGCTTCCAATCACCTGATTACGCTCATCAAAAATAGGAATACCAATAAATCGAAAAGCCGTACCATATTTTTCAACAGGTACATCAACGATTACTTTCTTGCGTGTACGAAAAATATCAAAAACAATATCATCTGATTTTAGTGGACGTTGTTTGCTCATACGCACTTTATTTTGATCAAATGTTCCTCCATTATGCTCCCAAACGGTATGTGTCAAATCGGTCATCGCAAAAAACGAGCCCTCATCAAATACATCGACAATTAACGGTAATGTGCGTTCTAGCTCTTCTAAACGATTCACTACAATTGTTTCCATCATCTACAAAACCTCCGTTCTTTAGTCCTAGTAACATTGTATCATTTAATTTCTTTTTATTGTAGTTTTTTTATTCACTGTTCAATCTTCATTGTTTTACAGAACTTTCTTAAGAATTTCTTCATTTTTATACGCTAGTATAATAAGCATAGAAACGAGGTTTTTTTATGTACCGATTTTTTTATTATGCGATGATGCTGTGCTATGGCGGCTTAGTTATCGAAACGGTTTTCTTATCACGCGACCATTACCGTAATGTAAACTTGCAGCCTTTTGATATGATTCACGCACAAGGGACACTAGACATCAATGTATGGGGTAATGTGCTATTATTTATTCCACTTGGCATCTACCTCATGATTCACTATAAACAAGTGGCTCTTTGGGGTGTCATGCTAGCTAGCCTCTGTATTGAAATTTTTCAATACATCTTCGCGCGCGGTGCGTCCGACATCGATGATTTCCTATTAAATACAATGGGTGGTCTAATCGGTATGGGACTGGCCTGGATACTCGGCAAATGCTTCGATGATGTACAAAAAGCCGTTGCGATGGTCTCGATGATTATCGGTCTACCCTTTATTGGACTTACGCTATTATTATTTATCGCAAATTAAAAAAGGCATGATGCAAGCGCATCATGCCTTTTCATTATTCTTTTACAACGTTTAAGTTCTTCGGTACTTCAAGCAGCACGAGCACATCTTGAAAAACGTCACCCTCTACGTCATCTACCTGAAATCCTTCGTCCTTAATAAAATCTAAGCGATCTGTTAATACTTTTACGGTCGGCATATCTTTTCGTCTAATGTCCACTTCATTTTCGCCTTCATCAATGATCAAACTCGGAAGCTCACCCGTTAGATTCATTTGCTTCGTTGCATACTTCAAATAATACACTTTTCCTTCTACGGTATTTGTCAGTTTATTGCTGCGCACGATTTTATAGCGAACTTCCTCGTTTTCATGAATATAATATTCTTCAGCAGTATCGACGTCTTGTACCCACATATTATCTTCAGGAATCGTTATTTTTTTATTATTAAATTGCTGTAATAATTGTTTGTTGTAGGCATCCATTTGCTGTCTCTGCTCCGCTGATACCTGCTTAGCTGTCGGCTCTGATATCGAAGTAAGGATGGCACCTAGCAGTAAAACGGCCACATAGCCCAAAGCAATCCATTTAATCGACTTGCCTAAGCGAATTTTAATGAATAATTTACGCGAAACAAGGGCCACAACCAACACAAGAACGATTAAGAAAATAAAACCAAAAACACTTATATGACTCATTTTGCCATTGCCCCCTTAAAGCGCCATTGTAAAAAGCCAAATTCTACGACGAGTAGCATCGCGCTAAAGCCAAGCCACTGCCATGATGTGAATAAATGCCCAATACTGTATATGTAAGCAACCACACAAAGAATAATCGTCACCATATAAATACTTACCCACATCCATTGTTTCGATTGTTTCAATAATCTAACGGTATAGCTCCACATGCTCGCCGCTAAAATAAGCAGGAAGCAAATAAGCATATTTTTATAAAAATAACCAGATGTTAATAATGTCGTATCATAATAGGTTGCGGCATCCGAATACTTCCCGCCGTAAGCTACGTATGGAATAAGTAATGCTGTCACACTGCCATATAGTGCTAGTAGCATAAGCATTAAGCTATCTACACGGATTTTCACAGATAAAGGAAGACGAAAGACGTCTGTTGGCTCTATTTGCGCGACCTTGATTGCGCCAAAGCAAATCGCTATTAATGTTACTAAGAAGGTCGTATTGGCATTGAAGATGGCATACACCACCGTATTGCCGAATTGTCCAGCGATTGAATTTAAGCTAAAAAATAATTGCACGATTATTAAAATAATAAAGAAGCCACGCATTTTCTCGGTTGTTTGCTTCCACTGGATACGATAATAATTAGTTGTCATACGTTTCTCCTCCTTCAAAAATTTGTTTATCATGACGATCTAGTACGCGTGTATGCATCGGCACACGTACATACGCCACATATGGATTATTATTGCCATCATAGTATGATTCATCCCATGCTACGGGCAATAAGGTCACGCCCTTTGCGGTAAGGTCGAGTGTTTCTTGCTGCCCTCTTACAATCAACTTATCTTTTTTAAATTGAATGGTCGGCTCCGGGTATAAAGCGCTGACATCTACATCGCCGATTAAAAATGGACGCTTGTACATGCTTACTTCTACCTCACCCTCTAAATCAGGTGTCTCCTCTACTACATAAAGAACTTGATGCTCCTCGATTTCGCTATTCATATAAAATAAATCCTCTTTATAAGCGAGTGTTTTCGTATACAGTAGAAAATCAGCATATGCATCGCGCTTGCCACTCGCTAAATCTGTTAAAAATTGTTGCTGCTCCTGTTGATAATTTTTCACCTGTGCCACTGTATAGGACATTGGCGTTTCTTTCGTTAACAGCTGATAAACAATTGGGCTCGCTAGTAGGACCACTGCGTATAGTACAACAACTAGTCCGACAAATCGTTTGCCGGGGCGCCATTTTAAGATGGCACCGAGTAGGAAAAGTAATAGTAAAATGATTAAAAATGTCATACCGCTTCCTCCTGACGCACCATCCACATAAATGCGATTACTATAATAACAGCGATACTTGCCGTTCCAATATAAAGTACATGCTCAAACCATTTCGCAACGATAATGAGCGCCACTAAGCTAACAACGCCCACCAAAAATGCATACACTTTATTTATCGCGTATAAAAAGCCCAGTATACAAGCCATCATCAACCATACAAATAGCAGCATCGCCTGCAACCATACCTGTTCATTCGCTCGTAAAATCGTTTGTTCCGGCTCAATTAATAGGAAGTAAATGCCGATGACATAACGTGTTAAAATAATCGCAACTGTGAGGCTTGCACTATAAAGTATGGCCATAACGAGACTCCCTTTTTGCTTCACATGCTTTGGAAGCTGAAAAGGCTCTAGGCGCTGCTGCTTCAGCGTCGCGCCTAGCATCATCGTGCTCAAGCAACCGGCTACGATAAGTGGAACTAGATTGTAATAACTTGAGGTGAATTGAAAATCAGCAAAGCCTTGCATGCGTTGGTCTTCTGTTAGTATGACGAGGGCAAGTGCTATGAGCTGTGAAACAATTGTAAATAACACAATTTGTCGATTATTTCGCCACGTCCATTTCATAAAAAATCGGCTTAATTGATTAGTCGTCATTGTTTGAAAAGACATCGTCAATCGTCCCCTTTTTTTCTGCCGTCAAATATAAATACAAGTCCTTGGCGCTAATCGCCTGCTGTTGAAAATCACCTGCTATATGGCTCGGCACAAGCACGCGGTCTCCGCCAAATGGTGAGCGCTCGAGAATTAAAGCATCCGGATAAGCGGCAAGCATACGAGACAATTCACCTTCCCAAATCATATGTGACGACGCAAAGTCATCAATATTATCATGCACGAGCACCTTGCCATCATGTAAAATGACAATTTCTTCAAGTAAATGCGCTAGCTCATCTAGTAAATGACTAGAGATAATCATTAACCGCGGGTAGGCAATATACTCTTTTAAAATCGCGCGATACATATCTTTACGCAGGCCTTCATCAATCCCATTTACTGGCTCATCTAATAATGTCACCGCCGCACGTGTAGCGAGACCAAAAATAGTCGCAAACATCGACTTCATTCCTGTTGATAGCTGCTGGAATGTTTGATGAAGTGGAATATCAAAATAAGTGAAGAGTTTTTCACTTAATGCCTGGTCCCAGTGCATATAAAACTGCGCTCCCATTTGGCATAGCTCACGTAGTGATAAATTCGCTGGAAATGTCATATTCGGATGAATATAAATACTATTGACGGACACATATAAATTATCAAAGGCAGATTGCTCTAAAACCTCTACCTTGCCCTTCGTTGGTTTTTCCAAGCCAGCAAGTAACGACATCAATGTCGATTTCCCTACGCCATTACGACCAACCAAACCTACTAGCTTTGGCTCATCAATTTGTAGATTTAACTCATCTAACACTATTTTTCTACCAAATTTTTTTCGTACATTCACACAGTTAATCATCCTAAGTCCCCCTTACGGAAAATGCGTTTAATCAAAGCGATAAGTTGTCCTTCTGATATGTTTAAACGCTGTGCCTCTTCGACTAATTCTGCTACCTTGCCATGTAAGCCATGCTGTACGCGCTCATCCATTAGTTTTTCGCGTGCCCCTTCCATTACAAACATTCCTAATCCCCTTTTCTTATACAGTAATTCTTTTTCAAGTAAAATCGTTAACCCCTTGCCAGCAGTGGCTGGATTGACATTAAATTTTTCTGCCAATTGATATTGTGAAAACACTTTCGCATCCGCTTCAAGACGCTGTTCAATAATTTCATTTTCAAGCCATTGTGCAATTTGCACATAAATCGGCACTTGCCCATCTTGTAGCTGCATAACGTCCTTCCCTTCAATTTCATTAGTGCATTACTGTTGTAATGTACTATACATCTTTTTCAAATTTTTAGCAATATGAAATTTTATTTTTCCATAAAAAAAGAGGAATCCGAAGACTCCTCGCGCTTGTTATTCAGGTAATTGATAGTCCTTTAAATCCTCACGCAATTGCTGCTTTAAGAACTTGCCGACCGATGTTTTTGGAATTTCTTCTAAAAAGACGACATCATCTGGTATCCACAGACGTGCAAAATCTTGTCGTAAATGATCAAGCAGCTCTTCTTTTGTAACGGTGTCTTTAAATTCTTCTTTCACCACCACACAGGCAACCGGACGCTCAAGCCATTTCGGATGCGGTACCGCAATGACCGCCGCTTCTGCGACCTTTTCATAAGACATGAGCGCATTTTCTAACTCAATCGAGGAAATCCATTCACCGCCTGATTTAATTAAATCTTTCGTACGGTCGGTAATACGAATATTGCCATCTTTCGTATAAACCGCAATATCTCCCGTATAAAGCCAGCCATCTTTAAAGGCGTCATTTGTACGCTCATCGCGGTAATACTCTGCTGCAATCCATGGTCCTTTGACAATTAGCTCGCCCATCGTCTCATCGTCCCATGGTACATCACCGTTTTCATTCACAATACGCGCTTCTACGAGTGGCACTGTAAGCCCTTGCGTTGTACGAATATCCATGCGCTCCTCATAATCATACTGCTCTGTTTGTGACGTATAAATCGATACACTCACAAGTGGAGATGTCTCCGTCATACCATAGCCCGTATAGAAGGTAATACCCATTTCCTCAAAGGCTTTTGCCATACTAATTGGCGAAGCTGAGCCGCCACTGACAATAAGACGGAGACTTGATAAATCACGCGGCTTTTTCTTTTGCTCTTGTAAAAAACCGAGCCAAATCGTTGGCACACCGGCTGAGATCGTCACACCGTATTGCTCACATAAATCAAGTAATAATTCCGGTGTAAAGAGTGGTCCAGGTAATACTTGTGTTGCGCCCAAATTCACGCATACAAACGGCATGCCCCATGCATTTACGTGGAACATTGGCACAATCGGCAGCATAATATCATGCTCGCTTAACGCCACACTGTCTTTAAACATCATTGCAAAGCTATGCAGTACGATACTGCGATGTGTGTAAACAACGCCTTTTGGCATACCCGTTGTGGCAGATGTATAACACATACCAGCCGGTGTATTTTCGTCAAAATCTTCGGCAAAGACATGTGTTGGATCGCCCGACTGAATGAGGTCCTCATAGGAATAAACATTCGGTAACGTTGTCGCTGACACATCTACCGCATCCCCACACACAATAAAAGTTTTCACCGTTTTTAGTAGTGGTGCTACCGCCTCGATTAATTTTAAGAGCGTATGGTCAACAATTAATACGTCATCCTCAGCATGATTAATCACATATACAATATGCTCCGGTGACAGGCGAATATTTACCGTATGCAAAATCGCCTCACTGCATGGCACCGCAAAATACATTTCTAGATGGCGATGGTCATTCCAACAAAATGTCGCAATTTTTGTACCGCGTGTCATACCTAATTTCGTTAGCGAAGAAGCTAGACGTCGCGTACGCTCTGCGTATTCCTTATACGTAAATTCATGCATTGTTTCTGGCCCTGTACGTGAGTAAATTTTTTTATGTCCAAAATACCGTTCGGCTCGTTTAAAAAAACCCGTTAACAATAAAGGTGTATCCATCATATGCATATGCTTCCTCCTTTGTCGTTTACATTTTTTCTAAAATCGTTGCATTCGCCATCCCCATACCTTCACAAATCGCCACTAGACCATACTGTAAATTTTCACGTTGCATGCGGTACAGCATCGATGTCACAAGCTTCGTGCCGGTCGCACCTAATGGGTGGCCGAGCGCAATAGCACCGCCGTCGGGATTCACTTTTGCTAAATCCGCCCCAAGCTCCTTTGCCCAGACGAGTGGCACCGGCGCAAATGCTTCATTGACCTCAAACGTATCGATGTCCGCTAGTGTTAAATTTGCACGCTGTAGCACACGCTTTGTCGCCTCAATCGGTCCGGTTAGCATGAGCGTTGGGTCAGAACCTACGACACTACGCGCAATAATTTTAGCAAGCGGCTTTAGCCCAAGCTCCTGTGCCTTTTCAAGCGACATAACAACAACCGCCGAAGCACCATCACTCATCTGTGAGGCATTGCCGGCTGTAATAACGCCATCTTCTTTAAAAACCGTTTTAAGTGCCGCAAGCGACTCGCTATTCGTATCTGGGCGCGGCCCCTCATCACGCGTCACATGCCCAATCGCTGTGATTTCTTCGTCAAAATGACCCGCTTCGATGGCTTGTAACGCGCGCTTATGGCTCGTTGCCGCAAAGTCATTGATGTCCTCTTTCGTTAAGGCCCATTTCTCCGCCATGCGCTCTGCCGATAACCCTTGATGAATAATGTCATATTGCTCTCGTAAGCGCTTACTTTGTTGCGCACCATCTGTATGAATAAACATTGGGACACGTGTCATACTCTCGACACCCCCGGCAATCACAATGTCCATATCACCCGCAAGAATAGCCTGTGCCGCAAAATGCATGGCCTGTAGACTAGAGCCACACTGACGGTCAATCGTTACACCTGGCACTTCAATTGGGAAGCCCGCCATTAGCGTTGCCGTACGCGCAATATTCATGGACTGCTCCTGTGATTGTGTCACACAGCCAATAATGACATCCTCAACTGCCGCCTTTTCAATACCGGCTCGTTTAACAACACTTTCTAAAATATCTGCTAATAAATCATCTGGGCGTACATCAGCGAAGCCACCTTTTCGACGGCCAACCGCGGTTCTTGTTGCTGCTACAATTACTGCTTCACGCATTTAAAATCCCCCTTAAACTAGCATATTCTGTCTTTTTATATGTATTATTTTACATGATACAGAAAATTTTCACAATTTTCTGATGAATATTTTATAATAGAAGATGAGGTGAGAACTATTGACAACCATTCATGATCATTTAGGTCGACAACTTGTAGTACAGCTGGGGCCCCAGCGTATTATTTCACTATGCCCCGCTATTACGGAAACATTGCTTGAATTAGGCAGTAAATCTGTCGTTGGGCGCACAAAATATTGCATTTTCCCACAAGAAATCGTCGAAGATATCGCAGTCGTTGGTGGCACAAAAACGATAGATGAAGCAGCCATTCACGCGCTCAATCCGACATTAATCATTGCGGAAAAGGAAGAAAACACAAAGGAAATAGTCGAGACATTAGCCGCGCACTACCCTGTATTCGTATGCCAGGTTGAGACCGTAGATGATGCCTATCGTTTGATTGAAACACTCGGTACATTAGCGAGCGTGCAGCAAGCGGCAGCTGCTTTAATAGACGAGATTCAAAAAACCTTTGCACAACTTCCGGCACTATCTGGTAATGTTGCCTATATAATGTGGCGAAAGCCGTATATGGCGGTCGGTAAGACGACCTATATTACGAGTCTGCTCGAAATGCTTGGCTTCACCAATCCTATAACGAAGCTTGACGGTCGCTATCCTGCGGTAACGATCGAAGTGTTGCAGCAGGCAAAGCTTGACTATGTCTTGCTGTCCTCTGAGCCATTCCCGTTCTCTGAAAAGCATCGCGCAGAATTTGAACCATTTTTAGCAAACGCAAAAATCATTTTTGTAGACGGTGAAATGTTTTGGTACGGCGCACGTATGCTCAAGGCGGCGCATTATTTTAATACGATTCAACAAGCGTTTAACTAAGCAAAAAAGGCACTGTGTCATATTGACATAGGGCCTTTTTATCGAATTATACAATTATAGTTCTTCTGCCATTGGTAGACCGGTCATGGCTCCTTTTCGCGTAACAGCCATAGCACCTGCTTTATTCGCACGTGCAAAAATTTCCTCTAGTGAGCGCTGCTCGACAATGCTTTGAAGCATCGCCGCCACAAAGGCATCCCCGGCACCCGTTGTATCAACAACAGATGCGGCATGACCTGGCACATGAAAAGAACGCGCGGCGGTTTGTACAATACAACCCTTTTCGCCCTGTGTTATGACGAGTAGCTTACAGCTCGGTAGTTCCCCTAAAAAGGTGTGCTCTTCCTCCGAGATTTTGACGATATCGGCGTACTGCCACATATCAAGAATCGTTTCGCGTGCAAGAGCTTCATTTTGCCATAAATTCAAGCGTAGATTCGGATCATATGAAATCAATGCGCCTTGTGCCTTCGCTTGTTTAATCGCGGCAATGGTTGCCTGCTTCGTTGATTCCTGAGTGCATGAAAGCGAGCCGTAATGGAAAATCGTTACGCCATCAAAGGCCGCCTTCGCTTCTCTAACCGTCGCAACGGATAAAAATTGGTCCGCACTTGGCTGCACGATAAAATCAAATGAACGTTCCCCGTTTTCAAGCGTCACAAACGCCATACCTGTATGTGCCTTATCTGTTGTATGCATAGACGTCGTATCCACACCGTAAGACGCGCAAGTATCCGTTAAAAAGCGGCCATTTGCGTCATTGCCGACCGTTGTCATAAACGCCGCATTACCGCCTAATTTGGCAATTCCTACTGCGACGTTTGCCGGTGCTCCGCCTGCGCATTTTTCATACACTGTATTTGTATCATCTAATGGCAGCATATCAATTAATGCTTCGCCAAATGTTAAAATCTTTGTCATGTCCATTCACCCTATTTTATCGTACGCTATGAAGTGGATTTTCGCTATGCTTTTTTGCGTGTGAATGAATAGACATTAAATGGTGCTAACACAAAATAAACCGCCATTACTGCTAATACAAGCTCTAACTCATAGCCAGCCCCTTGGTCATTACCCAAAAAGCCATTTGCTGCTTTCACGCTGAAAATAGCACCGAGCATAATCGCAACGAATGCAATCGCGACATAGCGCGTGGCAATACCTAAAATCATTAAAATACCACCTAGCACTTCGATGATGGCAACCACATACGCTAAGCCACCTGGCAAGCCGATAGAATCAAACCATGCGGCCGTATTGCCAACGCCTCCTTGAAATTTAGATAGTCCATGTATTAAAAATGATGCGCCAAGCATAATACGTAATAGCAATGTAGCAAGTTGTTGTTTTTCCATAATAAGCTCCTTTTTTGTATTTGCAAACGATGATGGCCATCTATCACTTACGAATTGTAAGTAACTTTAAAATGAATACTTGATAAAGTCAACCATTTTACTAAGAATTACGTGATATGCCTTATAGTCTGTGAAGTTTCGTTTCACAAATTAACGACAATATTCCTTAGTTTTCATTATGAAAAAATAAAAAAGCACATTTAAAGTATTCACTTTAAACGTGCTCTAGACACAAGATGCCTATTCAATAATCTCCATTAATAAATCAAGTAACGCTTCCTCGCGCGCCTTCACAAGCTCAACATCCGTTTCTTGAATCGCATATTCAAGCTGTTGAATAGCCTCTTCGATTTGTACAGCTTGCTGGGGCTCGGCATTACGGCGCACTTTTTTTGCACGACGAATGACACCCTTCATCTCACTCGCAAGCTTTGATTTTTCCCAGTCATCAAATAATTCGAGCTTCGCCTCTTTCACTTGACGCGCCGACATAATACCGCGCTGTGCATCAAGCACCTGTGAAATCGTACGTCCTGTACTGAGCACTGTCGCTTCAATTTGAATCAGTCCGTTGACATCATAGTGGAACATAATCTCTACTTTTTCCTTGCCAGCCGCATTTTCTGGAATTTCGTCAACAATAAGCGGCGTTTCAGTAATGCGTAAGTCATCATTGACACGCGCATCCTCATCATCCCCTTGATAAACGCCAATATCAATCGTCGTTTGATTATCATTGACCGTATTGTAGATTTTTTTTGCTGTCACTGGAAGCGGCTCATTGCGGCGAATTAAAATATCAAAGTAACCGGATTGACGCTTGCCATCAACAATGCGTAAAACATCGGTCCCAAGTGTATACGGACACACATCAATGACCATTAGACTTGATTCCTCCGGCAGGCTATCTTCCTTCATCGCTCCTTGAATCGCAGCACCTAATGCGACCGCTTCATCTGGGTTAATATCCTTTTTCGCCATGCGCTCAAATTTTGCTTCAACAAGTTGCTGAACGAGCGGAATACGCGTCGCGCCACCAATTAAAATAATGTCATCAATGGCATCTGGTGCAAGTTTTGCATCGTGAATGGCCTTATCAACATGCACGAGGGTCTCTTTTAATAGCGGACGCACAATGTCCTCAAATTCCGCACGTGTAATCGTATAATCAAGTGAAATCGGCTTTCCTTCGTACACTGCTAAAAAAGGTAAATTAAATGTCGCCGATAGTTCACTAGATAATGACTTTTTAACATTTTCCGCTTCGAGCTTCACACGGGCATGACGCTGTGTAATCTCGGACGCTTCACCAAAACTAAATAGTGGCACATCATATTGCTCCGCAAACTGCTCCGCTACCCAGTCCACTAATAAGCGGTCTAAATCCATACCACCTAAATGATTGTCCCCTGCGCTTGCCTTGACTTCGATTAGATTTTTATCCAAACGTACGACGGAAATATCAAAGGTTCCACCGCCTAGATCATAGACAATAATATTTTTCTCACTATCAGGGTGATCTAGTCCATAAGCAATCGCTGCTGCGGTTGGTTCATTCAAAATACGCTCGACCTTTAACCCCGCGATTTCACCAGCAATTTTAGTTGCTTTACGCTGTGCATCTGAAAAATACGCCGGTACTGTAATGACCGCTTCGGTAATTTTTTCACCTAAAAAATCTTCTGCGGCCTGCTTTAAATACTTTAAAAAATGTGCTGAAATTTGTTCTGGTGTAAAGCTTGTTTCGCCGACCGTTATTTTTTCATCCGTCCCCATCTTCCGCTTAATTTCGAGTACGGTTTGCTCTGGGAGGGATGAATATTGATTTTTCGCCACACTGCCCACAACTAGCTCGCCATTAATATTTTTTTGAAACACAGATGGGGTCGTGCGCTCACCTCGTGAATTGACAATCATTTCGGGCTGACCGTTTTTAACATACGCCATCGCTGAATTTGTTGTGCCTAAATCGATTCCTAAAATTGTCATATGCTCTCCTCCGTTACATGACGGTCATCACTTTTGCTTCGCGCAACACGTCATTCGTCTCTTTTATATAAAATCCTCGCTCGAATACTTTGCATACATGATGGCGTGCTACATCAGGCGCGAGACTGCACGGCATCGCGCCGATACTCACCATATATTCACCATCTAATTCCTTATGTAACACATCTAGCTCATAAACATTAAAATGCGCGAGCTGCTCAATTAACTGTGCAATTAATAATGTTAACTGCGCAAGTGTTGCTGCTTTAATGCTCGTCCCGCTCAGACTTTCTGAAAAATAATCGAATTGGTCAATAATTTCAATCGGTTTATAACTAAAGCGGCGAATGACCTCGCTGGCTTGCAGCTCTTCAAAATCAAAATCAGCTAAACTAGCTAATCGTTCAAGCGGCTCATATAACGGCGCGAGTAACTCCTTTGTCATAACATCTAAAAAGCGCTGATGCTCGCGCTGTATATGATTTAATATGCGTAATGAGGCTCCTTCTTGTCGCAGTTGTTTAATTAAATGAACGTATTTTTCATCATCATAATCTGCGACATGGTCCAGTTTGGCGACATTTGTTCGCAGTGTCTGAAAGGCATCCAACCACGTTTGGCGTTCCTGCTCACGAAAGCTATACGTTAAAAGCTGCTCAATCGGCTCAAGCATGTCCTTTGCGTAGCCACAAAATACCATCGTAGCATGACGTAGGCGGTCTTCAAGCATCCATTCACTATATTGTTGTAATAACCCGTTGATAGTCATGTCCCTATACCTCCTCACCCTTATTTTAACCATTTCTTTCGATTTACAAACACCATAAATATTATCGTCTTATTTTCCTATTTTTTTATAAATTATCGCATTCTCTCTCTATTAAAGGGTTGTGATTACAGACATTCCAATTGAATACGCCTGATAAATTATGGCATAATAATAACGAAAAGGAGCGTGTTACAATGTATCGCAAAATGGAAGATTTCAAGCAAGACTGGGCACATGCCGCCGGTGGCACAAAAATGGTATTAGGTGCTTTAACTGATGACACATTAAACCAAGCAATTGTTGAAGGTCATAGCACATTAGGTTGGTTAGGCTGGCATTTAGCTACTGCCCCTATGTTCTTCGTCGGACAAGTTGTTGGACTACAATTAACATCTGTAGGCAACCCACAAGAAGTTCCTACAGAAGCCGCAAAAATCGTAGCCGCTTACGAGCAAATTGCAGCAGAGATTACTGAAAAAGCAGACACACTTACAGATGAAGCATTACTTGAGGAAGTACCATTTATTCAAGGAAATGCTCCTCGTGGCGCGGTACTGCGCATGTTCATCGACCACCAAACACATCACCGTGGTCAAATGACGGTTTTATTACGCCAAGCAGGGCTTACAGTTCCTCCAGTAATGGGCCCTACACAAGAAATGCAGCGCTAATTAAAAAAGGTATCGCGTTTGGCGATACCTTTTTTAATACCGATTATTCGGTGAGTACTTCTTGTCGTACGGTGAGCATGCGCCCAACACATAAAATAATAAGTGCAACTGTCACCATTACGCCCGCAAATGCAAGCGCTGCTAATTGATCATGATAAATTGATACAATTTCCCCCGCAAAAAGTGGCCCAATAATTTGACCAAATGCATAGACGCTCGTCAATAACGAGACAACGACCCCACTTTGCTGTGGATAACGTTTTCGCGCATACGCAGTCGTTAGCGTGACGATGCCAACAAACGTTAAGCCATATAAAAAAGAAGAGAGTAGTACACTTGAAACGGTTTGTGAAAACACTGGTAAAAGGATGCCGATAATTTGTAAACTATACGCGCTAACTAGTAACGTAATGGCCGATGTTTTTTCAAGTAATACGGTCCAAATTGGCGCAGATGGTACTGCCGCTAAGCCAACAACAACCCAGCTATAGCCAGCATAGTCCATTAGCGCTGGAATATGATGAATAATATCCACTAGAAAAGTGCCGGTAATAATATAGCCAAGCCCCTCAAAGCCATATGCTACAATAAGCCACAGCATAAAGCCCTTCACAACGCGTGTGTCGGCTGTTTTTTCAATCTTTTTCAGCTCGGGCACTTCAACTGGACGCCATAATATATGAATACATACTACGAAGATGGCTGATAGGATGCCGAGACCAATCCATGCCCCCGTCCATAGTACACGCTCTGCTAAAAATGGCACAATTAAGCCGGATAATGCAATGCCGAGACCAATACCACTAAATAAGTAGCCTGACCATTTTGCGAGTGCATGATGTGCTAAATAATCCATGATGACGCTTGATGTTAAGACAAAAATTAAGCCCCCAGTAATGCCTGCAATTAAGCGTAATACTAACCACACCGTAAAGAAATCTACAATTCCCATCAATAAGACAGACAGCACGTTGATAACGACGCTCCAAATTAAAATGTCCTTACGTCGTTTGTATAAAAAGCCTGCCCAAATGGCTCCGATAAAATAACCAATATAATTGCTAGAAGCTAAATAACTCGCTTCCTGAAATGAAAAGCCGACATCTTGTCGCATATACGGTAAAATCGGCGTAAACGCGAAGCGGCTAATGCCCATCGCAATGACAAGTAACAAAATTCCCCCTACGACTACACCAAAATGACGCCATGTCATACCCATCCCCCCTTAGTTCCTAAGTATACCAATTATCCATACATGAAAGCGTATAAATGCTAATTTAAACGTGTACATATAAAATCACTTAAAGATGTACAAATTTACCATTAAATGTAACATACTAGAACTTGAGGTGAATAGTATGTACAT